>JANQHZ010001009.1 GCA_028282445.1 Candidatus Binatia bacterium
GCTTTCGGCCGCATCGACGGCATCGCAGGCTTCGCCGGCAATCTCGGAGCCGGCTGCAACACCTGCCACGACGGCGGCGAGATGCCTGTAATCCAAATCGAAGGGCCGACCGAGCTAGCGGCCGGTCAGGAAGCCATCTACCGACTGGTCGTACGCTCTGAGTCGCCCGAACAAAACGTTGCCGGTTTCAACGTCGCCGCCGACGCCGGGTCGCTCGCCCCCCTGGCCGACCAGGGCGCCCGCATCGAAGCGGGCGAGATCGTCCACAGCGCCCCGAAGGAAAACGTCGGCGACGAAGCTACCTGGGAATTCTCGTGGCAGGCGCCGAGCGAGACCGGGCCGCAAACGATCTACGCGAGCGGGCTCAGCGCCGACGACGACGGATCCAACAGCGGCGACGCATCGAGCGCCACCACCCTCGTCGTCGAGGTTGGTCCGGCGCCATGTGTCGGCGACTGCGACGGCGACGGCTCGGTGCGAGTCAGCGAGCTGGTGCGCGGTGTCCGCATCGGACTCGAAAGCTCCGAGCTCGCAGTCTGCCCCGTCTTCGATCGCAACGGCGACGGCTCGGTCTCGATCGACGAGCTGGTGGCCGCCGTGCAAAACGCACTGCTCGGCTGCGGCCATGAGCTTCGTCCGACCGTCACACCGACCGCGGCGCCGGACCCGACCACGCCGCCGAACGGGACACCGGTGCAGTGCTCGACCGCAACCCCGCTCCCCTCCGACGCGCGGGCTCTACCCGACAGCGCGACCTACGCTGGAAACCAGGAGCGCACCTTCTACAACCAAAACGAAGACCGCGTGACCCGAGAAACGGTCGGCTCCCTGCGACCGAAGTGGCGCTATCAGACGGCCGGCATCGTCACCGCGTCACCGGCGGTGGCCTACGTCGATGTCCCCGGCGAGGGCCACATCAAGATCGTGGTGGTCCCGTCTTGGGACGGCAATGTCTACGCACTGCGCGCGTCCAACGGCACCAAGCTGTGGAGCTTCCGAATGAAGCCCCATCCCGGGGCCAGCTATCCCTATGCAGCTTCCGCCTCGATCGAAACCGTCGACGGCGAGCAGCGGGTCTACATCCCCGGAGGCATGACCCTCTACGCGCTTGCCGCCGCAACCGGGGAGCTGCGCTGGGAGTTCGACGCCGGCACCGGCTGCATCGACTGCGACCGTCGCACCGAGCGAAACGAAATCCTCTCGTCTCCGGCGATCGCGGACGGCCTGGTCATCTTCGGAATGGACGTCAACGAGGGGAGACCGGGCAAGGGTGGAGCTTTCGCGGTGGACGCCTCCGACGGAACCCTAGCCTGGTACTTCGATCTCGAATCCGTGTCGACGTGTATTCCCAATCCGGACGACGAGATCCGCCGCTTCGACGGCTTCCACACCGCCGAAGAGCTCGGACTACCCGCGGACTTCTTCGCGACTCGCGCAGGTTGCGACTTCGACCGCACTACGACCCAGTGCGGTAACCTGTGGTCTTCCTTCACCGTCGATCCGGCACGACGGGCGCTGTTCATCGCCTCGAGCAACTGCAAGACGGACGACGACCCTAACACGCCCCTGCCCCCTGCTCCGATGCCGCCCTACAACGCCGCCATCTTCTCCCTCGATTTCGACGGCGTACCGCGTTGGCGTTGGCGACCGCGCGAGGTCGACAACGACGACCTCGCCTTCGGCGGGGTTCCCAACTTGTTCACCATCGACTTCGACGGAGCCGAACGCGAAGTCGTCGGCGTCGGCAACAAGGACGGCACCTACTACGTGCTGGATCGCGACGGCGTCAATCAGACGACCGGACAGATCGAGCCGTACTGGCGC
>JANQHZ010001010.1 GCA_028282445.1 Candidatus Binatia bacterium
GGCCGCATCGACCGCCGCTTATGCCGAAACCTCCATCGAAGAAGTATGACCAGGCCTATTTCGATCGCTGGTATCGATCGGCCAAGCGTGTCGGCACGCCGGAGTGGGCGCGCCGTAAAGCGGCATTGGCGCTGGCAGCCGCTGAGTGTTTTCTCGAGCGGCCGGTTCGCCGGGTGCTCGATGTCGGGTGCGGCGAAGGGCAGTGGCGCGAGGTCTTGCGGCGCAAGCGACCGGGGATCGAATGGATGGGCATCGATCCGAGCGACTACGTCGTCGCGCGCTTTGGCCGCCGTCGCAATATCATCCAGGGCGGGTTCGGTGATCTACCCGAGCTTCCACTGCGCGGTCGGTACGATCTGATCGTGAGCGCGAGTGTCATCCACTACGTCTCCACTCCGGACCTCCGTCGCGGCTTGGAGACGATCGTCGATCACCTCGAAGGTGTCGCCTGGCTCGAGGTTCACACTTCGGAGGACGAGGTGCACGGCGATCTCGCGGGGTATCTGCGGAGCGAAAAGCAGTATCGCCGAATCTTCAAAGAAGCGGGTCTGGCTCCGCTGGGAATGCACTGCTGGTGCCCGCGCGATTGGGTCGACAGCAAATGGGTTCAGCAGTTGGAGCGCCCGTAAGACACAAAGAGAGAAGCGTTTTTACCACGGAGACACGGAGGCACGGAGAGGAACAGGTTGAAGCGGTCCTCGCTCAGATTCATCCGCAATGCGTTTAAGGACGCCGCTGAATCTTCGAGGAGTTGTGGTTCCTCCGTGTCTCTGTGCCTCCGTGGTTGAGTCATTTTGTCCTTCGGGGCGAGTCCCAAGCCTGAGTACTATTTTGCGGCGGACGCCTTGGCCGCGACTGCTCGCAGTGGATCGGCGTGTTCGTTCTTTACTTTGCGTTTGATGAGTACATCCGAGGCGGTCAGGTCGGTAGCGTCGTAGTAGCTGTTCATCATCGACGCGCGCGGCTGAATGACCATCCCTTCGACCGTCAGACCGCCGTACACTCCCTTGGTGCGCGCGATGGAGACGAGGTCGGCGATGATGCTGGCCTTGGCGCCCGCCCCGACCGGTCCTGCCGTGATGGTGACGTCGGGTCCGAGGGTGAACTTGGTGCGCAGGAACATCTCCGCGCCGCGTTCGGTGCGCGCGACGATTACCGACTCGGCCGAATCGGCCCCTGCCTGTAGCCCGACGCTGGCGCCGCCCATGGTGTAGAAGGCGGGATAGCTCCACTCTCCGGTGTCCTTGTCGCGGGCGAGGTAGACGCCGCTGCCGCCGGAGCCGCCGAAAATGAAGCCGGCGCGCAGGTACTGCGGCACGATGAAGATGCCCTTGGCCGTGGGCAGCGCGTTGTGCAGCCAGGTCATGTTGTCGTCGTTGAGCAAGCTCTCGAGCAGGATTCGCGCTTTTTCGACTTGCTCGCGCGGCTTCGCGCCGCCCTCGCCGTGATTGTCGGCATAGGTTGGGCCCGATACGACCAGCGCAAGCGTCAATGCGAGCGATGCAATTCCGATGGGTCCTCTCATTTCCTCTCCTCCTCGACTTTGCCAAGATGCGACGCCGCGAAGCGCCGATGTTGAAACCGATGTCTGGGACTGTACGGCGGCGGCGATCCTCGCGCCAGCGCTACCTCGGCAGTCCGAAGGCTGCCGGTGTCACCCGTCTACTCTAGTGAAATGGCCAATGCGTGCGCTGGGTGCTCCGGCAGCACGCTCGGGAGCTCGATGACGACTCCGGTGCCCGAACGCCGCCACGCCAACTCTTCGTCGCTCGCCAACAGCCGAACCGAGGCCGGGGTCTCGGGGAAGTCGAGCAGTGCGATCGAAGCTCCCGCCGGCGATCCCAGCAAGACCGCGTAGACGGTCTCGCGATCGAGGCTGCGGGTGAAGCGTACGCCGATGCCCTGATTGGTGGTTCCGGCGAAGCGGCTCCACGGGCGGGTGTCGAAGATCGCCTCTCCGTACAGGTCGAGCCAGTCGCCGAGTGCCCGTAGGATCTCCACCTGCTGTGTCGGGATGGTGCCGTCGTCCATCGGGCCGACGTTGAGCAGTAGGTTGCCGTTTTTGCTCACGACGTCGACCAGCAGGTGGATGTACTGCTCGGCAGTCCCGTAGTCCTCGAGCGGCTGGTTGCGGTTGAAGCCGAAGGTCTTGCCGATCCCTTGTACCGCTTCCCACTTGTCGTCGGCGATGCCGTCGCTGACGTCGTACTCGACGCTGCGGAAGTGCGGCGGCAACTCGATAGGGCCGAAGCCCCAACGGTCGTTGACGACGCCGTCGGGAACGGCGGCGCGATAGTCGTCGAACAGGTTCCCGAGGTTGGCGAGCTCTGGGGCCGAGATATCGTTCCACAGCACCGCCGGGCGATGCAGCTCGATCAGCTCGCGGTACTGTGCCTCGAAATAGTCGGCGTAGACCTGGCCGGCGGGAACGCTCAACAAGAACTCGACGGCGTTCTCGATCGGCGGTCCCGCGAAGCTCCAGTCGATGCCGCCGGAATAGTACAGTCCCATCCTCATGCAGCGTTCGCGCACCGCGGAGGTCAGCTCGCCGACCACGTCGCGCGGGCTGAACCAGCCGGATCGCGCTGGATTCTCCACCGCGCTCGGCCATAGCGTATAGCCGTCGTGGTGCTTCGAAACGAGAACGACGTAGCGAGCATGCGCCCGGTCGAAGAGATCGGCCCACTCGTCGGCGCGCCAGCCGCTCGAGCGGGACTCAAAAGGAGCCTGGAACTCGCGGTAGTCGAAGTCGGCGCCGAAGGTTTCCCGATGATACGCTTGGGTTGCGGTGCCCTCGATCGCAAGCGAGTTCTCGTACCATTCGGTGTAGGGGTTATGCCGCATGAAGTTCTCTACTCCACCGGGCGCGAGCAGGTAGAGGGGATCGTCGGGATCGGCGACACGCTCGGGATCGAGCGAGGTCTCGGCCCAGGCGGGTACCGTCCAGACGCCCCAGTGGATCATAATCCCGAACTTGGCATTGTCGTACCAAGCGGGGACCCCGGACTCGGTAACTGCGGTCGAGCCGCCGGCCGGATCGGGCAGCTCGCAGGCGACGTCAGCGGAAGAGTCGTCCGAGGAGCCGCACGCCGCTAGGAGGCCCAGCAACAAGACCGACAGCATCGAAGTGAGTGCTCGCATGATGGGAGCGTATAGGACATCGACCGCCACAGTCGAGCTTCGATGGTAAAGTGAAACCGCAGATTCAAGCGCTCTACTCGTTCCCGGGATCGCGGACGTGGATCGCGACGATGGTAGCGACCAGCTCGCCGCGCGGACGCTCGATGACGACCTCGTCGTCGAGCTCGCGGCCAAGGAGCGCGCGTGCGACCGGCGAATCGGCGCTGATATGTCCGCGTGCGAGATCGGTCTCGTCGGAGCCGACGATGCGGTAGACTTGCACCTCTCCGTCGTCGTCTTCGAGCTCGACCCAGCAGCCGAAGTGAACCCGCTCGTCGTCCGGCGGCGGCTGTGGCGCGATCTTCAGCACCTTGAGACGGCGGGTGATGAATCCCAGCTTGCGGTGCACCGCGGCCAGCTTCATCTTGCTGTAGGTGTACTCGGCGTTCTCGGACCGATCCCCCTCTGCCGCCGCGACCGCGACCGCGTCCGCCAGGACACGGCTCTCCGTCCAGAGTTGCTCTACCTGGCGTTCGAGCGCGCGGTAGCCCTCCGGCGTGATGCGGCCGGGCTTGCGCGACTCGTCCGGTCGAGTGCGGGTGCGGGTTCCCATCAGCTGTTGTCCAATCGCGGTGATGCGTTCAGCGTGCGCAGCGAAAGCCGGTGTCGCCGTTGCGGCGACCGTTCTGGGCGTAGGCCTTATCGGAGACGCGCAGGGCGTGTGGATAGTAGCTCCAGCTGCCGCCTCTCATCTCCTTGCGATTTGCGTCGCCGTCCGATGTGAATTCCCAGACGTTGCCGGCCATATCCATTGCGCCGGTCGGCGATACTCCGGCCGGGAACGACGCGACCGGCGCCGTCGTCGCGTAACCGTCGTCGTACTGCTCCAAACCCCAGCCGCCGGGATCGCTTCGCTTGAGGGTTGCGTCGGAGAGGTTCGCCTGCGGCTTCGGCGTGACGTCCTGGTTCCCCCAGGGGTAACGGCGACCGTCGGTGCCGCGTGCGGCGCGCTCCCACTCGGCCGCCGTCGGCAGTCGTTTCCCGGCCCATTTGCAGTAGGTCTCCGCCATCTCGTAGCTCACACAGTTGATTGGATGGTGCTCGCGCCCGGCAACCTCCCAGTTGCACGTCCACACCAGCTCGGGTTGGTCCTCGCGCCCATCGCTCGGCATGGTCAGTCCTTCGGCGCTACAAGCTCCGGCGACGACGCATTCGGCGTAGCGCGCGACCGTCACTTCGGTTCGGTCGATCTCGAAAGCGGGGATTTCTACCGGACCGCCGCCTTTCTCGTCGTCCTCGCATTCTTTGTCGACCGTCTCGTTGCAGCCGATATGTGCAAAGCTCGCGCCGACCGCCACCATGTCGGGTGGATCGTTGTCCTGCTGCCCGACGACCACGAAGGGCCACGCCATGGCGAAGCAGAGTAAAAACGTTGTCGTCGTTGTGGCGATCGATCGGTCCATAGTCGGCTCCTCTTGCCGCACTCGCGTGCTCGAAGCGAGCCGCTCCTTAAAAAGGGACTAAGCCACAGATGAACATAGATGAACACAGATGAGGGCTGCTTGGCTGGGAGGGGCCGGGCGAGGCATGCCTCGCCCCTACAGTGGTGAGGGGTAATTGGTTCGCTTGTAGGGGCGACGCATGCGTCGCCCGCGTTGGCGTCTCCGTGTTGCCCCGATCGAATCGGACTCCGGCGAGGGTTCCTCATCTGTGTTCATCTGTGGCTAGCTTTGTGGGAATGGACGCCAGCGCCGGGAGGACGAAGAGGGCGGAGAGGAGCGCGCACAGCACCGCGATTGCCGCGATGACGCCGAAGCCGGCGATGCTGCTCCACGACGAGAGGCCGAGGGTGAGGAAGCCGACCGCAAGCGCGAGCGATGTCGCGGTGACCGCCCGGCCGGTTGTCATCACCGCCGTGCGGGCAGCAGAGCTTGGCGTTTCTCCACGCTTACGCGCTGCCGCGTACGGCGAGATGAGGTGGACGGCGTCGTCGACGGCGAGGCCGAGGACGATCGTTGCGACCATCGCGGTGCCGACGTCGAGGGCGATCGCGAGCCGGCTCATTACACCGAGGGTGACGGCGATCGGGAGTAGGGTTGGTACCATGGCGAGGGCTGCGAGCGGCGGCGAGCGGAAGAATATCCCGACCATTGCGAAGACGACCGCGGCGGCCAGCCCGAAGCTTCTGAGTTGTGTCTCGCGGATGGCGTCGATCATGCGGCTGACGACGACTGCGGGACCGGTAACCTTGACCGACCAGCCGGCTGGCAGTGTCTTCTCGGCGTTGGTGTAGGCGTCGGCAATCAGCTCGCGCAGCTCTCGCTGCGGTGCCTTGACCGTTTCGATCGAAATGCGCAGCGAGTGACGCCTTGG
>JANQHZ010001014.1 GCA_028282445.1 Candidatus Binatia bacterium
GTCAGCGCCGCGTCGAACAGACCGATCGATCCGCTCGAGGCGCCGGCGACGTACACATGCGACTGGCCCGGGCCGAGCGCGATGTCGGCGCTGCCTGCAATGCCGATGACGCCGGCTTGGCCGTTGGTCTCGAAGCGCGCCGGCGATAGCGATCCGCTGGCTGCATCGCGGGTCAGGATGGCGATTGTATCGTTGAACGAGCTGACGACGTACATGCGATTGCCGTCAGCCGAGAGGGCCATGCGGGTCGGGGCGGCGAGACCGCGTCCGGGGGCGGCCTCCTCGACGCTACCGGAGGCGGTCAGTGTTCCCGACGTCGGGTCGCGCTCGAATACCGCGATACGGTCGCGGTCCCCAACCGTTACGTATACGTGCCGATCGTCGTGCGACAACAACAGATCGGAGGGGGCGCCGAGGCTGGGGATGTCGTCGTCGTTCAGCGTCTGCACGACCTCGAGAGAACCTGGTGTCGGTTCGAAGGCGAGGAGCGATCGGCCGAAATCGCTCGTCGCGTAGAGGTGGCGGCCGTCGCGGCTGACCGCGAGCGCTACTCGCCCGGCGAGCGGTTCGACGTCACGCCCGCCGATCAGCGTAGAGCGGTGAGTGAGTCGACCGCCATCGTCGATCGAAAACACGGCGATCGCGTTCGCTCCGCCGGCGTAGAGCACGTCGCCGCCTTCTGCGATCGCGACGTCGAAGAGCTGAGTCACCTCGAACCCGCCGCGCAGGGATTGCTCCAGCGCCAATTCCCCGCTGGCCGAGTCGCGTCTCAGTAGGGTGATCGTATCGGCCCCGACAGCGTAGAGGTTGCGGCCGTCCGCAGACAGAGCCATGTCGCCGATCGCGGCGATGCCGGCGATGCCGCCGGCTCCCTCGCGATAGATCGCTACGGCGGAGAGGCGCCCGCGGGAGTCGTCGCGGGCGAACGCGACCAGCGCACGATCCCCACCTGCGGCGGCGTACAGATGGCGCCCGTCCGGGGTTGCGAGCAAGGTGGAGACGTTGCGCAGGCCGGTGCCGTCGAACAGCGTCTGTAGTGGTTCGGCTCGGGGCTCCTGGGCGTTCCCCACCGCGGCGGCTGCGAGCAGCACGGCGGCGCCGACGAGGGCGGCGAGCCCCCGACACGCGGGGGCGACCCCGGGGCGCTGCGGCCGAGGGGCTGGGGCGGTGACGCCAGGTAGTTCGAAGCCTGCGGGCATCGGAGGAACTATAGTCGAAGGCCATCTTTGGTGCATGCGAGGGCTTTCCGATCGAGTCCGAAAGGCCCCGTCGAGGGGTTCCGCTGGGTTGAAATCTGTTTCGGGAACAGGAATATAGCGCGTCTCGGCAGCCTGTCAGTCGGCCTTCGATAGCTCGCCGGCAGCGGCGTCGCTGCACCGCGGGCGGCCGGGGGCGGGTTCCGGATTTGCCTCTCGCTGGGCGTTAAAATTGGAAGTTCGAGGCTGAGCGGCTGTAGCGGGCGAACGCCTGCTCTCCGGGAGTCCGCAGGGACTGCGGCCGGGCCGCAGAAGCACAAGGGGAATCGGAATATGGCGGAATCGCAGGTAATGGTCGAAGCCCGCTCGCTCGCCAAGGAGTACGGGGCGACCAGAGCAGTCAACGACGTGTCCTTCCAGGTCTCGCGTGGGGAGGTTGTCGGTTTTCTCGGTCCCAACGGCGCCGGCAAGTCGACCACCATGAAGATGTTGACCGGCTATCTGAACCCGACGGCCGGTAGCGCCCTCGTCGGGGGTACCGATGTGGCCGACGACCCGATCGCCGCCAAGCGGATGATCGGCTACCTGCCCGAGAGCGCGCCGCTCTATGAGGAGATGATGGTCGTCGACCTGCTGAACTACGTCGCCGATATCCGCGGCGTCGAAGGCCCGCAGCGTCGCGAGCGCCTGCAGACGATATGCCATCGCTGTGGCTTGGACGACGTCCTCGGCAAGAATGTCGGACAGCTGTCCAAGGGGTATCGGCAACGGGTCGGGCTGGCGCAAGCGATGGTCCACGATCCGGATCTGCTCATCCTCGACGAGCCGACATCCGGACTCGACCCAAACCAGATCGTCGAAATCCGCGAGCTGATCCGCGAGCTCGGTCGTGAAAAGACCGTGATTCTCTCGACGCACATCCTTCCGGAGGTGCAAGCCAGCTGTGACCGCATCATCATCATCAGCAACGGCAAGTTGGTCGCCGACGATACACCGGAGATGTTGTCCGGCGGCGGTGGCGCCGTCGTGCGTGTGGTCGTCAAGGGCGAAGATAGCTTTGAGGGCACGCTTTCCGCCCTGCCGGGAGTGTTGGGGGTTAGGGCGATGGGCGAAGAATCGGGGGGGCGAGCCTTCCGATTGTCGTGCTCGCCCGGCTCCGATCCGCGCGAGCACGTGTTCCGCGCTGCGGTCGAGAAGGGAATGACCCTGATCGACCTCCATCGCGAGCATGCCTCTTTGGAAGACACCTTCCGACAATTGACCACCAAAGAAGGAGTTGCCGATGCGTAACGTGCTTGCCGTAGCGCGCCGCGAGTTGCGCGCCTACTTCGACTCTCCGGTCGCGTATATCGTGATCGTGTCGTTCCTGGTCGTTGCCGGTTGGATGTATTTCTCGACGCTCTTCTTACTCGATCGAGCCGATCTGCGGCCGTTCTTTTCGCCGTCGCCTTTCTCGCCGGCGATGCTGATCGTCATTCTGGCTCCGGCGGTTACGATGAGGCTGATTGCCGAGGAGCAGAAGTCGGGGACGATCGAGCTCTTGTTGACGATGCCGATGCGCGACGGCGAGATCATCTTGGGCAAGTTCCTCGCCGCTCTGTGCCTGATGGGGGTCGGCCTTCTGCTCACCTTGGCCTATCCGTTGACGGTAGGTTGGCTCGGTGACCTGGATTGGGGGCCGGTGATTTCGGGCTACGTCGGCATGTTCTTGTTCTCTGCAGCGCTGCTGGCGATCGGAGTCCTGTGCTCGGCGTTGACCGAGAATCAGATCGTGGCGTTTATCGTGGCGTTCCTGATCTCGGCTGTCTTGTACTACGTCTACTGGCTTCAGTTCTTCGTCCCCACTGTGCTCGCGCCGGTGGTCGAGTTCGTGTCGCTGAGCGTTCACCTCGACAACCTCTCGCGTGGCGTCATCGATACGCGCGACGTGCTCTTCTACGTCTCGCTCACCGCGGCGGCGCTGTTGCTGGCGACGCAGACACTGGGGAGGCGCCACGCCTGATCGGCGTGGGGCGATTTGCCATGGCCAAGAAAAATACCGTCGACCGATCAATCTGGACGATCGCCGTCATCGGCAGCCTGATCTTTCTGAATATCCTCGGCCTGCGCTTCTTTTCGCGCGTCGACCTGACCCGAGACAAACAGTTTACGCTGAGCTCCGCGACGATCGAGACGCTTCGAGATCTCGACGACCCGGTGACGGTGCGAGCTTATTTTACCGCGGACTTGCCGTCGCCCTTCAGTACCAACGCGCGCTACGTGCGGGATCTGCTCGAAGAGTACTACACCAACGCGGACGGCAACCTGATCTACGAGTTCATCGATCCGGCCGGCGAGGAAACCGAGGAAGACAAAGAGAAACGTAAGGATGTGCGCCAGGACATCTTCGGGCGTGCGGTGCGCGAGCAGACCAGCGTCGAGTCCGAGTTGGCATCGATCGGTATCGTGCCGGTTCAAGTGAGGGTCAACGAAGGCGACAACCTCGAGGTCAAGCGCGCCTATATGGGAATCGCCGTGAGCCACGGCGGTGATCGCGAGGCGATTCCCGTGGTTCAGGATACCGCCGGGCTCGAGTACGACCTGACGACTCTGATTCGCAAGTTGGCGCGCGAGAAGCGACCTCGTATCGCGCTGATGCAGGGGCACGACTCGCCCGACCTGCGCAGCGAGGTCGGCCGCGCTGTCGGTGTTTTGTCGCAGCTCTACGATCTGACGCAG
>JANQHZ010001019.1 GCA_028282445.1 Candidatus Binatia bacterium
CGGAGCCGTCGGCTTCCTGGTGCGCCGCAACCTCATCATCATGTTCATGTCGATCGAGCTGATGCTGAACGCCGCCAACCTCGCCTTCGTCACCTTCGCCCGCCAACAAGCGGGCATGGACGGGCAGGTCATCGTCTTCTTCGTAATGACGGTGGCCGCGGCCGAAGTGGCCGTCGGCCTCGCCATCATCATCTCGCTGTTCCGACATCGCGAGACGCTCAACGCAGACGAAGTGAGGATGCTGCGATGGTGACCGCTGCGCGATCGATGCCCGCTGTTCTAGACACCCCGATCTCCCCCGTGCCGACCCATGATTGATGTCTCTTGGACAGTTCTGCTTCCCACCCTGCTGGTAACCGGCACCGGCTTCGCCGTGATGCTCGCCGACCTGGCCGTTGCCGGCCCGGAAAAGGAGAGTCTCGGCTGGATCGGCATGGTCGGGCTGCTCGCAACCGGCGTGGCTTCGGTCGCTCTGTGGAGCTCGGGCGAAACCGGTTTCGCAGGAACGGTCGTGCTCGATCGCTTCGCGATCTTCTTCGACGTGTTGTTCTGTCTTGCGGCCGGGCTGACGCTGCTGGTCTCGATGGACTATCTCGGCACGATCGAGCTTCGCAACGGTGAGTACTACTCGATCATCCTCTTCGCGACGGCGGGAATGTTCCTGATGGCCGCCGCCAACGATTTGATCGTGATGTTTCTCGGCCTCGAGACGATGTCGATCGCGGCCTACGTGCTGGCCGGCATTTGGCGGCGCGACCTGCGCTCGAGCGAAGCCGCGATGAAGTATTTTCTGCTCGGGGCGTTCGCCACGGGATTCCTTCTCTTCGGCATCGCCTTTCTCTACGGCGCTTTCGAAACCACCGAGCTGTCGGCAATGGCAACCGCCATCGGCTCGAGCACGGACCTGCAACGAACACTCGGTTTCGGCGGCATGGCCCTCCTGCTGGTCGGCTTCGCCTTCAAGGTCGCGGCGGTCCCGTTCCACGCATGGGCGCCCGACGTCTACGAGGGTTCGCCGACCTCGATCACCGCCTTCATGGCGGTCGGTGTAAAGGCCGCCGCCTTCGCCGCCTTCGTACGCGTCTTCATGCATACCTTCGCGGCTCTCTCGGCCGACTGGGCCGCGGTCGTATGGGTGCTCGCAGTGGCAACCATGACGGTCGGCAACTTCGCCGCCCTCCGGCAGACCAACATCAAGCGAATGCTCGCTTACTCGAGCGTCGCCCACGCCGGCTATCTGCTGGTCGGAATGGTCGCCGCCAATGCCGCCGGCGGCGCGGCGATCTTGTACTACCTGCTCGCCTACGCGTTCATGAACACCGGCGCCTTTGCGGTGGTGATCGCCCTCGGCAACCGTGGTGAGCCTAACGAAAGCCTCGACGACTACAACGGGGTCGGGCTACGCCACCCGGTTCTCGGACTGTGCATGACCGTGTTCATGCTGTCGCTGGCCGGTATCCCCGCGTTCGCCGGCTTCACCGGGAAGTTCTACCTCTTCAGCGCCGCGGTTCAGCAAGGCTACCTATGGCTCGCGGTCGTCGGCGTTCTCAACAGCGTCGTGTCGATGTACTACTACGGCGGCGTGCTGATGCGGATGTTCATGTCGGAAGGCGCGAAGGACATCCAGGGCACGGCGCAACGCCCCTACCTGACCGCCACCATCGCCGCCTCCGCCATCGCGACGGTATTCCTCGGCATCTTCCCGAGCTGGGCCTTCGATCTCGCCAGCGACGCTTTCGCTTCGCTCGGCTAGGTGGCGCAGCAGCGCGGCTGCTGCGCCAGGCCAAAGGCGCCTGTGGCGCCGTCCAAAGTGCGGCGGGGCCGCACGTCCAAGGCGGCTGCGCCGCGGCCAAGGTCACAATCAGTGGAGGGTTGTCGACTGGAGGCGGAAGTAGCGGCGGCGCGGGACCCCGCACAGTGTGCAGGCGACGGAAGCTACGCGTAAGCGGACACCGTCGATCTCCTCCGATGTGTGCTGCTCGAGCTTGAGCGAGCCTTCGCAAAGCGGGCAGGGGCCCGCTACGGCTCGTAAGTCGACGATCGCCGGGGAGTCGACGACGATCGGACGATCGGGTGTGCCGCCCGGTTGCAAGCTCGCCAGCTTCTCCAGGTCTTC
>JANQHZ010001024.1 GCA_028282445.1 Candidatus Binatia bacterium
TTTTCCGCGCTGTCGAGACCCACCTTTGACATCACCACCTTCTCTATCGCCGATGAGCAGCTCAGCGCGGCGGCGGCAGCGCTCGACCTAGCAGACCCCGAGGAGCTGCTCGGCAGCGGCGCACAAGTGCGTCAGAGCGACGATGTCCGCTTCGAGGCGCTGCATCAATCGCTGCGCCTCATCTTCGCATCCGCTGCCGCCCCTCGCGGAGCGGCGGCGGAGGACTGCGTGGCTGACGTCGCGGAGCTCGTCCTGAAAGCCGTATCGGGAGCCCAACCCGAAGCCCCCGTACCTGCGGGTCGTAGGCGCGAGCGCGCTCTGCGTCGGGGGCTCGAGTTCATCCAGGAGTTCGCCGCCGAAGCCCCGACGATTCGCAGTGTTGCCGCCGCCGCCGGCTGCTCGCAACGAACGCTCGAATACGCCTTTCTCGATCACTTCGGCAGGAGTCCGAAAGAATACTTGCAGGCGCTCCGGCTCAACGAGGTCCGCCGATGCTTGCGCAGCGGCACGGATACGGTCATTGCTGACGCAGCTAACTTGTGGGGCTTCTGGCACATGGGCCAGTTCGCTGCCGACTACAGGAAGTTCTTCGGCGAGCTGCCGTCCGAAACACTACGCGGCAGCCGGCGATCGCGATCCTGGAAGACCCCCGGCTCGGTGTGAGCTTCGAGGTCCTGGCGCCTTTCTCCGCTGCCAGAACGTGGGTTCAGTAGACGAGCTCGACCCAGCGTCGTCCCGCGACCAGCTCCGCCTTGCGGCGTTCCCATGGTTCCTGGCCGCCCGCCAGACCGGTGAACACCTTGTCGAGCTCGCCGAGCATCTTCTCCAGACCGGCCACGTATACGTAGGTATTGGGCTGCCCGACCATGTCCCAAATCTCGTCACCGCGCTCGCCGATCGCGTCTTCCCATGCGATCGGTGCGCCCCAGCTCGGGCGTGGAGACAGCGCCTTGAACGCTTGAAACGTCTCCTCGTCGATATACTGCGTGAAGTCGTCCTTCTCGTCGTTCATGTAGAGCATTTCGAGCCCGCTCTTGGCGCCGTAGAAGAGCCGAATCTGCCCCTTCCATTCCGGAACGTCGCGGTACAGGTGTTTGACGAATGCGCGGAAGGGCGCGATGCCGGTGCCGCTCCCGATCAAGATGAGGTTGGCGTCCATCTCCCGGGGAACCTCGAACGGGATGTCATAGGGGCCCGTAACGTAGAACGTGTCGCCGGCCCGAAGGTCGCAGAGGAAGTTCGAGGCGACTCCCTTGAAGCGCTCGCCGCTATACTCGTCCACGTAGCTGCAACGCCGCACCGCAACGTGGATGCGGGTCCGGCCGGGGGCGCCCGGAGCCGGCGTGTCGGCCACCGTGTAGAGGCGGAAGTGGTGCTCCTGCCCGAACTCCGGGCGGCCAGGTGCCAGCACACCGATACAGTGCGTGATGCGGAGCGGCGAATCCGGATTCTCCACGTCGATGACGAGCTCCCGCACTTCCTCGTCCGAGCTCTCCGGCGTGATTCTCTCGCTGGAGACGAGCGTTGCCTCATAGCGCCGTTCGGTGTCGTAATCCGATAGGTGCTTCACCGCATTGCTCATACTTCCTCCTTTTGCGTGGTCCCGGAGGGCTGCTCCGGGCAACGAAGAGTACAGTCCTGTGGGGCGCAGGTCCCGTGACAACCGAGCCGGCCTGCCAGCGCGTCGGGATCGGTCCCGGCTGCTGGGAAAGCGCGCCGCCAGGCGATCTGAACCGTCACCCAGCCGGCGAGCATCGTGCACAACACCGCCAGACCTGTCGCGATCGACGTCACCATTGGACCGATAATCTCCCGCTCATGCTCCCAATCCCGCGAATCCCATGAACGCCACCGAAAGGATACCGGCCAGCACGAGGGCGAGAGCGGTGCCGCGCACCACATCGGGGACCGTCGCCAGCTCGAGCTTCTCCCGCAGTCCCGCCATCAACACGAGCGCGAGCGTGAAGCCCGTCCCGGCACCGAGTGCATAGACGACGCACTGCGCGAATCCGTAGCCTTTGTTGGTCTGGAAAAGCGCGAGCCCG
>JANQHZ010000149.1 GCA_028282445.1 Candidatus Binatia bacterium
GCGCTTCATGGACGCCAAGGAACCCGAACGACGCCTGCTCACCGACTGGCTCAATATGTTCGACTTCCTCGCCTCGGTCGATCGCTTCGAGAAAGTGCCTCAGATCCCCTTCGTCACGTCATACTTCGAACAGATCCCTGAAAGCGACCCCAGTCGCGACCGCATCCTGACCTACAACGCGCCGCGCCCGCCCGGCCGGGTCATTCTGTCGAAGATCCGGGATCTCGTTGGGGAAGAGCCCTACCGCGCGATGTTGGCGCACTGCCTGACCGAGTCCAGACCGTTTCGGGACTGCGCCGCCGACCACTTCCCAACGCGCGGCATCGGCGCGGTGATCGACCAATGGAACGCTCCGCATCCTTCGCTCAACTACCGAATCGAGGAAGTCGACTTCAACGAACGGGAAGGAGAGTCCTTCCGCACTACGGTCGAAGTACGACGCGAAGCTTCGCGTGACGTCACCGAACCGGTCACCGTACGCATGCGTACGATCGGCGGCGCCGACGTCGACTTGCAGTGGAACAGCCAGGGCGAGGTCGCGCTGCTCTCCGAGAAGACCTCGAAACGGGTCTATCAGGTCGCCATCGATCCGGAAGAGAAGCTGATCGAAACCCGCCGCGACGACAACGCGTGGATTCCACGCCTGGAATTCCTCATCGACGGCGCCGACATCCAGGTCAGCTCGACCGACTTCGGTTTTGGCGCCAACTTCATCTCACGGATTTACCAGGACTACCGCAAAGACCTCGCATTCACCGCGTTCTACACCAACCGCGGCTTGGGCTTCGCATTCGGGCCCAGGTTCCACTTCGGAAAACCGATCGACAAGGTACGGTACCGCCACAACCTCCACGCATTCTACACCTTCGTCGATATCGACGACGACTTCGACGAGCGTGAGAATCCCAACTTCGTGACCGATGGACAGATCGCCGGCATCGGATTCCGCTACGACTTCACCGACGTCTTCTGGAACCAGAATCCCACCGCCCAACGCCAGCTCCGCATCTACGGCGACTGGTACGACGGCGCCTTCGGCAGCGACTACGATTTCCTGACCTGGGGCTACACGGCCTCGGCGGTCTTCCCGATCTTGTCGCCCAAGACGCTGCTCGGACTGCAACTGATCAACGGCTTCAGCCACGCCACCGGGAGCAGCGACGTCCCCAACCAGGCGCTCTACAGCCGCGGCGGCGCGCGCTCGATACGCGGCGTCGAGTTCGGCGAGAAGCTCGGCCGCAATCTCGTCGTCCTGCGAACCGAGTTGCGACGCTCCATCTACCCCGAGCTGGACTACAACTTGCTCGATATCGTGACCTTGCGGCGAACACAGTTCCGACTCTTCACCGATGCCGGCAACGTCAGCAACTCCGCCGGCCGCATCTACGACCCCGGTCGCTGGGCAGTCGGCGTCGGCGCCGGCTTCGGATTGTTCTACGACGCCGCCGGTTTCATCCCGGCCGTCGCCTACCTCGAGGTCGCAACCCGCGTCGACGACAGCGATGATCTCGGCGACGTGCAGGTGTTGTTCGGCACCCAACAAGCCTTCTGAGCGCGATCGCTCGGGTCTGCCTCGACACCTCTGCGCTTCGACTTTCCCAGCCAAGCGTCGTTCTGCTGGGGATGTCAATACGATCTTCGCAGGTTGGCCTCGTTGATCGCTCCGTGCTTTAAACGGCCATTGCCTTCGTAGCCTATATCGGTACTGGGGAGGGATCGTGACGAGTCACTCGAAGGCGGAGCTGACCGGCTTCGCTAAGTTACGCCGCACCTTGAAAACCAGGGACGAGGTCTGATGCCCGAGATCGGCGCCACGCTTTTGCGCGACCTGATTTTCGACTGGCCCGAGATGTCGGCCCAGGTCGGACTCGACGGCGTTCTATACGCAGTCCTCGCACTCGCCGGCACGGCCTTGTTCGCCGTGCGGGCGATGTTGATGTTGTTCGGCTGGGGCGGCGACGAAGAGCTCGACGGGATGGACCACGGTGACGGCATGCAGGTGTTCTCCTTGCTGTCGGTGACTTCCTTCATGATGGGTTCCGGCTGGATGGGGCTGACGTGTCGCATCGATTGGGGGCTCGGCCCCACCGCATCCGCTTTGGCGGCGGCTGGGTTCGGAAGCGCGCTGATGCTTTTTGCCTCGCTCCTCCTACTCTTGATGCGACGGCTCGGACGGAGCGTCACCTACGACACGGCAACCGCCGTCGGACGCACCGCCACCGTGTACGCAGCGATTCCCGCCCGCGGAGAAGGGACGGGACAGGTTCGGGTCAGCGTTTCAGGTCGCAGCATGACCCTGCCGGCAGGAAGCACCGGAGAGGCCATCGAGGCGTTTGCGGATGTGCGGGTCCTCGAGGTGCGAGACGACAATCTGCTGCTGGTCGAACGCGCTTAAACCACACCATCCATGAGGAGCCGTACGGAATGAATCCACTGACACTGTTCGACCTGTCGATCGGACCCTTCATCCTGATTCTGCTGGTGATCGCCATTCCGTTGTTGGTGGTGTCGATCGCCAGCCGCCGCTACAAGCGTTGCCCGTCCAACCGAATTCTCGTGGTGTACGGTCAGGTCGGCGGCGAGCGCGCCGCGCGCGCCTACCACGGTGGCGGCGCATTCGTCTGGCCCATCATCCAGGACTGGGAGTACCTCTCGCTGGAGCCGATCACGATCGAGATCGAGCTCAGCTCAGCCCTCAGTAAGAAGAACATCCGCGTCGCCGTTCCGAGCACATTCACCATCGGAATCAGCACCGAGCCGGACATCATGAACAACGCGGCCGAGCGGCTATTGGGCCTCAACGAACGAGAGATTGCCGCCCAGGCGCGCGACATCATCTTGGGGCAGATGCGCCTGGTGATTGCGATGTTGACGATCGAGGAGATCAACCAGGACCGCGAGAAGTTCCTCGACCTGGTGAACAAGAACGTCAACTACGAGCTCTCGAAAGTCGGCCTGTACATGATCAACGTCAATATCCGCGACATCACCGACGAGTCCGGGTACATCGACGCACTCGGCAAAAAGGCCGCGGCCGAGGCCATCAACCAAGCCAAGATCGATACCGCGCAGGCCGATCGCGAAGGCGCGATCGGAACATCGACCGCGGATCGCGAGCGCGAGGTGAAGGTTGCCGAGCAGCAGGCACATGCGGCCGTCGGTCGCAAACAAGCCGAACGCGATCAACGCATCATGGTGTCCTCCCTGGAAGCCGAGGGTGTCGCGGGGGAAGCCGAAGCCGGACGGGATCAGGAGATCGCCGTCGCCACGCAATCGGCCCGGGCAGCCGAGGGAACCAAGCAGGTCGAAACCGAGAGGCGTATCAAGGTCGCTGACCTCGAAGCGAATGCCGTGCAGGGGGAAAACACTTCGAAGGCTGAGATTGCAGATTCCGAGGCGACATTGGCCGAGCGACGAGCGCAAGCGACCCGACGCGGCGATGTCGCCGTCGCCGAGGCCAACCGAGACGTCCTGATTGCAGAGAAGGAACAAGAACTGGCGCGCATGGAAAAGGAAGTCATCGCCAAGGAGATGATCGAGCGCCAGCAGATCGAG
>JANQHZ010001057.1 GCA_028282445.1 Candidatus Binatia bacterium
CTCAAGGACGTGCGCGAGCGCGACGACCTGGAAGCGGTGGTGTTGAGGGTTTCGAGTCCCGGCGGATCGGGCCTGGCTTCCGATCTCATCTGGCGCGAGCTGGTGCGCACCGCCGAGAAGAAACCGGTCGTGGTGTCGTTCGGCGACGTCGCGGCGTCGGGTGGGTACTACGTTGCGATGGCCGGCAAGAAGATCTTTGCCGAGCCCGCTACGCTGACCGGTTCGATCGGGGTGATCGCAGGCAAAGCGAATCTGCGCGGGCTCTACGAAAAGCTCGGTGTCAACAAAGAAATCGTCAGTCGCGGTCGGCACGCCGCCTTGTTTTCCGACTATGCTCCCCTCGGCGACAGCGAGCGCCAGCGCATCCGCGAGCAGGCGAGTGCATTTTATGACGATTTCGTCAGCAGGGTGGCTGACGGCCGCGGTATGGGCCGCGACGAGACCGAGGCGGTCGCTCAGGGACGCGTCTGGACCGGTCGGCAGGCCTGGAGCCGCGGACTGGTCGACGAGCCCGGCGGCTTCGAGCAGGCCTTCGACGAAGCCAAGGCTGCGATCGGCCTCGCGGCGACCGATGCCGTGATGGTGGAACGCTTCCCGAAAGCGCAAAGTTTCTGGCGGACCGCTCTGGGTCGGCGTTTGGGCGGACAGTCCCGGATGTTCGACCTCGAGGCCGCGTTGCGCGACATACCCTTCGTCTCTCGCGACCGCGTCTGGGCGCGCTTGCCCTTCGATTGGCGGATCCGCTGATCGCGACCGTACTTACGCAGCCGCGTATTGCGGCCTTCGCGGAATCGAAGTGAGCGACTAACAGCGGCGGGACCGGCCTACCAACCCGCGCGTCGAAGCGGTAGGTTCCAGCCATGCCTGTCGCACAGAAGTTCCACTGCCCGGAGTGCGGCGTCGAAATGAAGCGGCGGCCCGGCGGGAAGTGTCCGGAGTGCAGCGCCGACGTGCGTGAGCACGTTCAAGAAGAACGCGATCGGGAAGAGCAGATCGAGAAGGTGGTTGCCGTCATCTCGACGGTCTTGGTGCTCGCGTTATCCCTCTTCGCCGGCGGCTGCAGTATCGTCGAGGGCTTCGTCGTCTACGCCATTGCCGGTGTCGCCGTTTGGTACTGGGGCCGCGGCACCTTCTGAGTCGTCGCGCTCTTCGAACAGGCTGGAGCCCTGGTTGATTCGCTCGTAGACGAAGGGGCGGATGTGGAACACGGTGGTCGCTCCCTCCGCCCTGGCAGTGTGCTCGACCTCCGCGCCGACCGTATGCGAGCCGATCATGACCGCTGCCAGAAGCTCTCCTTCGACGTCGTGAACGCGCAGCATCCGTCGGGCCGGATCGAGACCGAGGTCGGCCAGGTTTTCGGGCGCGTCGGCGGCGATCTCGAACCCGGTCAACTCCGAAAGCTCGCGCACGAGGTCCTCGACCGCGGATTGCTTCACGGTCGGCTCTCCTGCGGCGGCCGTCCACCCATCATCGGATTTCTTGAGGGCGATTCGCGATCCGTCGCTCGACTCGATCTCGATCTCGGCGGCGTCCTCGGCCGCGAAGCGCGCGATGGTTTTGTCCCGGAAGTCGGCCACGCCGCGGTCGAGTCCGTCCATCGCCCATGCCGCCACTGCGTAGACCGTATCGCGGCGGTTGGTCTGGACCCGCAGCTTGCCCTCGAGCTCGCTTCCCACCCGCAACTGTATGGGGTCGCCATCCGCGACACCGAGCGTGATGGTGATCCGCGGCTGCTCGAGGCCGTAGCGCGCGAGGTTGTCGCTCTCTTCGGTGACGAAGTCGGTCGCGCGTAGCGACTCGAGGGTGGAGAGAAAGCTGCCGACCTGCGTACCGTCGGCGGAGAAGCTCGCCGGCGTGTCGATCGTCCACGATTCGTCGGACTTCTCGAGCGCAACCTCGCCGCGAGCGCTGCGAACTCCGATCGAACGAACGTCTGCCTTGTCGAAGTCCAGGACGGTCTTGTCGCGCAGATCGGCTACCTTCTTGTCGATGCGATCGAGCAGGGTGCCGTCGGTCAGGTGCACCGAGTCGTCGTCGTTGCGCAGAATGTAGGCGGATCCGCCGACCGGCGTTTTCTTTCCAACCTTGATCACGCCGACCGTGTCGTCGCCGACGGCGATGCGGACCGTCGCCGATGGGAAGTCGAGACCGTAAGTCGGTAGTTCGCCGGCATCTTCCAGCGTTCGCTTGATCTCGCACTCTTCGAGCGTATCGAGCAGATTCGCTACGTTGCGCTGGTCGGCCGCTGCCTCGACCGGCTCGATCATCTGCCAACTCTCGCCGTCGTGTTGGAGCACGACTTTTCGGCCCGGGTGTTCGAGCTCGATACGCGATACCGCGGCTTTGTCGAAAGTCAGTGCCTTGGAGCTCGCCTCCTGGTCGGGGTCGCGACCCATCTCCACGAAGTAGAGATAGCCGGCGATCGCGGCGAAGAGGATCGCCAGTATGGCGGTGGTGCGGAGATCCATCTCAGCTTGGCGTTCGAGAGTCCTTCACGAGTGCGACTACTTGCGTCGCCACCATACGAAGAGCCCCAACAAAAGGAGCAGCTCGGGAATGACCAGCACCGAGAGGTAGAAGATCAACGTCCCTTCCTCGCTCGTAAAGCTCGCTCTCGAGGCGCGCAGCCCGCGTGGTCGGATGGAGAGAAGGTCACCCTGGCCGGCCAGCCAGCCGACCGAGTTGAGGAAGAGGTCGCGATTGTAAAAGGTGCCTTCGATGTTTTGATTGTCGGCAAACTCGACCGAGCCGATGACCACGATGCGGGCTTCGCCTTCGCCTGGCTTGTTGAGCTGGGTGAGGTCGATTTGACTGGCTGCCGCCACCGAAATCGGGCCGCGGACGTCGTCCGCTTCCAGGGTAGCCGCGGCGCTCGCGAACAATGCTTCGAGGTTGGATTCGGCCCAGCTCGACGGGCTGGTGAGCGCCAGCTCGGTTACTGTCATGCCGTCGCGTGGGTCGTCGACGGGCGATACCGAGCGCACCATCGGGAAGAGCGATCGGTCGCGCAACTCGGAGGTGATCTCGTGCTCGGGCGCGTACTGCTCGACCAGCGGCTCCAAGCCCAAGCTTGGCCCCTGGAAGAGTCTGACAACCTGATCGACGACGACGTCCTGGCCGATAGCGATACCCCAGTACTCGAATAACTCGACCAAATCGGCCGATTGACGTGGTGCGACCAAGGCGAGCAGCCCGCCTCCTCGGCGAATGAAGCGATCCAGGGCCTCGAGCTCGTGTTCCAGCATGGGGCGCACCGGACCGTTGAGGATCAGGATCGAACAGCTCTCCGGTACGTCCTTCAGGCTCGGCAGGAGAACCGCTTCGACCGTGTAGTTCTCGTTTTCGATTGCCTGTTTGGCGAGCGCGTAGCCGTTGACGGTTTCGACGTCGTCGAACGACGGCTCGCCGTGGCCGGTGACGTTGCAGACCGTGACCGCGGCGTCGCGGCTCAGCTTGATCAGCGCGTTGGTAAGGTTCTCTTCGGACGGCTGGTCGACCGTCGTCGACTGATCGCCGTAGGCGATGCGAACCGTGTTGTAGCTGCGGATGGAGTAGCGCTCGGCCAGCTCCGGAGATCGATCGGGATCGATCATGCGGTAGCCGGCGTCGCTCGCTCCGTCGGCGTAGCGCCGCAGCAGGTCTTCGAGCTGCGGGTTGACGCCGCGTTCGACGAACGCCTCCATACTGAGCTCGTCATCGAGATTCCGCAGGACGTTGGTGGTCTGCGCCGAGAGCGAGAACGCGCCGCTCTCGGTCAGGTCCCAGCGCGTGTTGTAGCGGGTCGACAGAAAGTTGAGCGCGGCGATGATGCCGACGAAAAACACCGATGCCAGAACCGTGCTGGTACCGTACTTCGTCGACCGCTTGCTGAGGAAATCGCGCAGGTTCTCGATGCCGCTGCTCAGATACACGCCGAGGCAGACGATGCCGCCGACGACGTGGAGGAAGATCGCCAGCCGATCGACGTTGCCTGCGCCGCCGGTGAAGGCCGCCAGCACCAGCGCGAACAACAGCAGGGTGATCCCGGTGACCCCGAAGAAACCTCTCGAGCTTCGCACGGTTATCTCCAACGAAGCGATTCGACCGATCGCAGGGTCAGGAAAAGCGCGGCGACGATGACGCTGAGGAAGTAGACGATATCGCGGGTGTCGATGACGCCTTTGACCAGCTCGTTGTAGTGCTCGGTCAACGACAGGTAGCGCAGCAGTGGTCCGAGCGTATCTCCAGCCGACTGGGCCGGCCAGGCGATGATGTAGAGAAGCAGGAGAGTCACCAGGCAGCTCACCGCCGCGATGATCTGATTGTCGGTCAGCGACGACGTGAAGAGGCCGATTGCGACGAAAGAGGAGCCGAGCAGGAGCATGCCGAGCAGTCCGCTCAGGATGACGCCGACTTCCGGGTCGCCGAACCACAGCAGGATCAGCGGGTAGATGCCGGTCAGCAGCACCATCAGTAGGATGAATACGAAGCCGCCGAGGAACTTGCCGAGCACGATCTCGGTGACTGAAACCGGCGAAGTCATGAGCAGCTCGTAGGTGCCGCTGCGCTTCTCCTCGGCGAAGCTGCGCATCGTGATCATCGGGACCAGGATGACCAGAACAACCGCCAGGTTGAGCAGGAGCGGCGCGATGACGAACTCGTTCAGATTCATCGACTCCAGCATCTCGGGCGCATTGAAGCTCATGTAGGCGACCAGGAGCTGGTTGAAGTTCGATAGGAGATTGAAGAAGAACCAGCCGCCGAGCAGCAGGAATCCGGTCAGCACCACGTAGGCGATCGGCGAGGTGAAGTACGAGCGTAGATCCTTGCCGGCGATCGCGAGAATATTCCTCATGCCCCGGCTCCGGCCGGCTCGACCCCGGGGTCGTCACTGGAGATGTACTTGAGGAACACTTCCTCCAGGCTCATATCGTCGGTGAGCGCGCTCAGGGTGTCCTCGACCGCGATGCGGCCGCGATTGATGATCACGACTTTGTCGCAGAGTTGGGCAACCTCTGGGAGAATATGGG
>JANQHZ010001066.1 GCA_028282445.1 Candidatus Binatia bacterium
CTTCGCCGGCGACCAACAGGGAACCAGGCTGACCATCTTCACCTGGCTGGACAAGCTCAACACCGAAACCTTCGCCGGCTACGACGACTGGCGCATACCCGACCTCGATGAGCTGCGCAGCCTGCGCGATCTGGACGAGGTACCCGCCATCGATCCGGGGCTCCACGCGGACGGCTGCAGCACGTCGTGCCTCGACCTCGCCGACCCGATCTGCAACTGCACCGGGGCCGGGCCATATTGGACGGCGAGCGAGGACGCGAGCGACCCGGCCGGCCGCGCCTGGAGGATCGACTTCGACGACGGCGCGGTCGTGTCCAGCAACAAAGGCGACGATCTGAGGGTGCGCGCCGTGCGCGGACCCTAGTGTCCCCAGAATGAAGAATCGGCAGGAGCTACGACAGCGGTTGGAAACCTGCTAGGGTCCGGCGCGATGGGGACTCTCCGGTGACCGTGCGTGTCGCTGTCTGGCTCCTGCTGGCGCCGCTGGCCGCGCTTGCGCAGCCCTTCGCCTACGTCGCCAACCTCGGGGAGAACACGGTCTCGGTGATCGACGTGACGACGGAAACTGTCGTCAAGGTCCTCCCGACCGGCGGCGAACCGAACGGCGTAGCGCTCGCGGAAGATGGGTCTCGCGCCTATGTCGCGAACTTCGACTCCGGCGACGTCACAGTCATCGATGCAGAGTCACAGTCGGTACTCGGCAGAATCAAGGTAGAGGCCGGTCCGGTTGGAGTTGCGGTGAGCCCGGACGGTGCGCGCGCTTTCGTCGCGAACCGCGGCTCGGACTCGCTATCGGTGATCGACGCCTCCGGCATGGCGCACACCCATACGATTCCGGTGGGGAATGGACCGAACTCCGTCGCAATTGCCGATGGCGGGTCGACCGTGTTGGTGACCAACTCGTTTACCCGATCGCCGGGACTGGTCAGTTTCATCGACACGCGTGGCCTCACCGCCGGGACGGTCGCGGTACAGCGCAATCCGAATCGCGTCGCGGTCTCGCCGGACGGCCGAACCGCCTACGTAACAAACTACAGATCGTGGAATCTATCGGTACTCGACGTAAGCGAGCGACGAACGATTGCCACCGTTCGGTTCTCCGGCAGGCCACGGGGAATCGCAGTGAACCCGAACGGCTCGTTCGTCTATGTGACCACCGACGACGGGTTCTTGCACGTCATCGATGCGCTCCCGCTGCGAGTCTACAAGAAGCTCCCGGTGGGACGACTGCCGTCGGGCATCGCGGTCTTGCGTGACGGCTCCGCCGGCTACGTCGCCAACTCCGGCGACGATACGGTGACGGTCATCGACCTCGTGCAACACGATGCGCGCGGCACCATCGACGTAGGCGTCCAACCGTTCGCGATCGGAATCGACTGCCGCAACGACGGCTGCCGACCTACGCCAATGACTGCACTACCGACCGAGACACCCACCTTCACGCTCACCCCGTCGCGGACCTCTACCCGCGCCAAGACCTCGACTCCGAGTAGAACTGCGACGCGTAGCCGGACATCCACGCGCCCTCCGACTTCGACAGTGACGCCGACAGCCGTTCTAACCGGCGGGGAAACCGTCGTGCGCGCCGCCTCCGTTACGGTTCGCCCCGGGGAGCCGGCGATCGTGCGCGTCCGTCTCGATACCGGCAGACGGGACATCGCCAGAGTCAGCGTCCATATGCGGCTCGGCACACCGCTGCTCTTCCCGCACGGCACGACGCGGAACAGCGTCGACTGCGTCGCCACTCCCGCCGTCGACAGCTACTTTGGAGGCTGTGACGGTTACTGTTCGACGGCCGTCGCGGTCGTTGCATCAAAGGACGAGAGCACTCCCCTCCTCGACGGCGCCCTTCTCTACTCGTGTAAGGTACCGATACACCAGCGGATGGCGGCTGGAACCTATGCGATAGAGCTATACCGCAGTCGTGCATTTACAAGCGACGGGACGTCTGTAGAGATCTACACACGCAGCGCATCGATCACGGTGACCGAAACAGCCAGGCCCACGACGACCCGCGGGGCGAGGCCGACCCGCACTCCGATTCCGACGACCCCCTCACCGACGATCTCGTCTCACCAACTGGTCTTGGTCGGTTCCAGCGTGAGCGTCGAGGCCGGCGACGACACCACGGTCGATGTCGAGATCGTCAAGACCCCAAGAGATTCTGTGAGCAGTATCGCTCTCGATCTCGACCTCGAGAGCGCGGCGCGCTTCGCAATGCGCGACGGCCGCATCGACTGCTCGCTCAACCAATCCCTCTCATCAAAAACCGCATTCTTCCAAGGGCTCCCGCGGGCTTGCGAGGAAGACGAAACCTGCCGATCGGTGACAGTATCGATCTTCGACTCCGGCGGGAACACGCCGATTCCCGCGCCTTCGTCTTTGTTCTCCTGCCGAATCAACGTCCCCCGGCAAACCCCGAGCGGGATGTACTTTCTCCCGATCCGGAACGTAGGCGGTCGAACGCCGGGCGGCGAGCGCATTTCCGGAATTGGGCAAGTAGCACGACTGAATGTCCGGCCGGGACCGCCGGGTACGACCACCAGGCTCGAGCTCTCCGCCGACCCGACCGAAGCGGGAGGCACCACGTATATCCGCGCGCATCTCTCCGAGGTCCACCCGGACCTGGCGGAGATCCGTGTCCAATTTTCGATCCCTCCATCGATCGCGGTATGGGGCCGATTCGATGCCGCCCGGCGCTGTGAGTTCTCCGATGCGTATACGCGCAGCGGTTCGCTGCAGTTGGGTCCGGCTTACTGCAGCGGAGACAACTTCGGCTCCTGCACCACGGCGACGGTAACGACCATCCTGGCCGCCTCGCCGCAGGAAATCGTCGCCCAGGGGGCTAGCGACGTCCTGCTGTTCTCATGCCCGATCCGGATCGACGACGCGGTCATGACGAGCTCGATCCCACTTCGTATCGTGTCGAGCAGAGCCACCGACTCGAACGGAGCGACCGTTCCGGTCGCCGTTTCGGCCACTCCGATCGACCTATACCCCGGCCCTAGCCGCGCATATCTCGAGACCTCGTCGCCCTCCTTCGAGCAGGACGACGACGGAGTGATCGACGTACGCCTGCTTGGCGAGGGCGAGCCGATCGCCGGTGTCGAAACCGAGCTCTACCTTCCGCCCGGGATCCGAATTCCCGCCCGAGATGGTGGTCGTCCCGACTGCTCCGTCCCCGACGATCACGGCAAAGAGGCCGACTTCTATTTCGGCCCGTCCGGATGCCGGCAAGGCGGCTACTGCAACAAGATCAAAGCGATGATCGTCGGCCTCTCGGACGGCGAGCCCATCGAGTACGGCTCACGGCTGTTCTCCTGTCGAGTGGAAGCTCTGCCAGACGCCTACCCCGGTCGATACCCGGTAGAGATCGTAGTACCCACGGCAAACTCGGCAGAGGGGAAACCGATCCCACTAGCGGCGCGAGACGGATCGGTCGTGGTGGTCGATCCAGATGCGGCGCCGCCGACAATTCGGCTGAACCCGTCCGGGCCCCGAGTTCGCCCCGGCGAGCTCCTCGTAGTCGGCTTCGCTGTGAATCCATGGACGGCGACCGGCGGCGAGCTGCGATCGGAGTGGATGTTTGCGCGAGGACTGAACGTCGAGCCGGAAGGTCGGATTGACTGCTCAACCAAGCGTCTGTTTCGTTTCCAGGTTCGCGACGCTTCGTGCGAAGACGGAAGCCCGGGATGCACCTTGCTGAGCGCGACCGGTGACTTCGCGCTGGAGGCACCATACCTTCCGGCGAAGAGTAGGCACCTATTTCACTGCTGGATCAAGGTCGACGAATCGCTTCCGGCGGGTGAACACAAGATCCGACCAATGGAGCAACTGTGGGTTCGTCCCGACGGATCGGTCGAACCGGTCGACGCCGTCGGCGCAACCTTCCGCGTGTTGCCCGAGCCAAAGAGCTTCATTCGCGCGACCAGCGTAGTCGGCGCCCCCGGCGACGAGATCCTGATCGATTTCGTACTCGACACCGACGGCGAAGAGATCGCCGCGCTGGAGAACTCGATCGAGCTCGCAGAAGGCCTAGAGTTCGCCGCGGCATCGGACGCCAGGCCGACCTGTTTCCGCAACCGCGAGCTCGAACGAGAGGCGACCTCGTTTGCCTTCCCTCAAGAACATCCGCGCCGCCGAAGCGCCAAGGCGATCGTCTTTAGCTTCCGAAACCTCTCGCCCATACCCGACGGATCGGTTCTCTACAGTTGTCGAGTATCGATCTACGGCGGTGCGCCCGGAGGGGACCTGCGCGTTATCGTCTACGGCGCCGGCGCATCCGACGCTGCCGGTGACACGGTACCGATCGACGCGATATCCGGAACCGTTACCGTCGCCACCCGCTCGGACAGCGCGCGAGTCAATCACGTCTTTTTCACCTCGACGGGCATTTGTTACCGAGGCACTCATCACGACTTGCCGTGCTCGACCGACGCGGATTGTTGGCAGGGTCGATGCTTCCGCGCACCCGGTGTTTGCGACGGTGGGGAAGACGACGGACTACTCTGCGACTGTCCGGGCGGGGAATGCAGACCCGGCGCATCTTGCTCCGATCAGGGTGACGGGACCTGCACCGGTGGAAGCGCCGACGGCGCTTGTTGTCGAGAGGCGTTCCGCTGCAGCGGTGCCCCGTGCGTCCCGACCAGGAAAATCTGCGCCGGCGGCATCTCCAGAGGACTCCCCTGTACCCATTTCCGCCAGTGCCGGGACTCGTACTGCGCTCCAAGCAGCTCGAGATGCAACGGCGGCGACTTCGACAGCTTCGCATGTATCGACGACGGCGATTGCCCTCTCGGATCTTGCCAACTCGTTGTCCCGCACACCCCGACGCGCCCTCCCATTGCGCCGAGAACGCTCAAACCGACCCAACCGAAGGCCTCGCCAACTGCTTCGCCGACGACACACTCCACTCCTAGCCCAATCGCTCCCAAGCCGACGCCGAGCGCAACGGCGTCCGCGACGAAGCGCCCAACCGCCCCCCCCACGGTTACCACCCCATCTTCACCGATACCGGTGAATACTACCATCGCCACCGAGACGAAGCGTCCAACCGCGATCATCGAGACTACGCCGCCGGCGACACGAGCCCCACCCCCCCGAGTAACCTTGCGGCCGACCGATCCGCTACCCGAGCCGACTCGAACAGCAAGCCCTACCAGCGCGCCGGTGGAAACGCCTCGCCACGTCGAGGCCGCAGAGGACGACGGCTGTACGGTCAGAGGACCCGACAACAGGCCGACGGGATGGGTGCTGCTGGTTGGCCTTCTGCTAACCCTACGACGCCCCGGTCGGCGCTCCAAGTCATGGATCTGACCGCAGGTAGTTGCCGATCTCCGCGTCGTACTCCGGAAAGTAGCGACCGATCACGGTCAGGTCGAAGCTGGTCATGATCGCCTCTTTCGGTTCGCGCTCGAGCAGGAACTCGAACGACGCGCGGACCAACTCGGAAGCGGATACCCCGTTGCCGAGCGACGCCAGCGTATCCGCCGCTACCGTGACGCGGTGGTTCGACTCCCCTTTGCCGACCCGCACCCGAACCTCGAAGCGGCTCGGATCGCCGTCTGCCGTTTGCTTGACCTCGATCATGCTCCCTGGGCTAAAGATGGATCGACCACAGGTCAAGTGCGCGAGGCGCGATAGTCGATGAGGTTTTGATGGCGGTTCTGGTTGCAAGTACGGACGAAGAGATCGCAGCGTGCTACCCGGTCGTCGCCCAACTGCGGCAACACGTCGATGAGCATGAGTTCGTCGAGCGGGTACACGCCCAGGAAGAGGCCGGCTACCGACTCGCGTACATCGCCGACGGAGGCCGGGTATTGGCGGTAGCCGGCTATCGGATTGCGGACAGCTTGGCTTGGGGGAAGTTCCTGTACGTCGACGATCTGGTCGTCGCCGGCTTGGATCGCTCGAAAGGCCTGGGCCAGGAGCTCATGGACTGGCTCTTCGCCAAGGCGACAGAGCTCAAGTGCGACTCCTTTCACCTCGATTCGGGCGTCCAACGACACGCGGCGCACCGCTTCTACATGCGCAACGG
>JANQHZ010001091.1 GCA_028282445.1 Candidatus Binatia bacterium
CCGTTCTTTCATACTCCGTAATGGCACCGTGCCCGGTGGCAACCTTGATGATCCCGGCACGAATCCCGCTGTCGCCGATTCCCTCGGTCAGCTCGCGGATGAAGATCTCCGCCATGGCGTCGGCCTGCGGTCCAAAGTTCGAGCGAAACTTCCAGTACGCGGTGCCGCCTTCCGCTTCCTTGTAGAGCCCGGTAGCGCAAACGATCTGAAAGCCCGCCTTGTGGGCAACCTCGGCCGCCAGCTCGACGTCACGTCCGAGATCGCTCGGGCAAGGGTCGAGCATACTGTCGATTCCGTTCGCCTTGAGCTCCTCGATCCGGTCGACGCAGAGCTTGACCATTTCGGAACGCGGCATCCCGGGACGGACCGTATCGGCTTCCCAGCCCGCGTATCCGATCAGCAGGTGCTCGTGCATCAGCGTACGACCGAGCTCACCGAGCTCGATGGGCCCCAAGACGCCTTGGACTCCGGTCATAATGTCCCCTCCTGCTCGAACCCTAGCAGAGCACCCTTCGGCCCGAACAGCCCCGGCACAGCCGTGCGAACGTGGACGGCGCACTCGATTCGAGTTATCTCAACCGCGTGTTCGGGAACGAACTATGATCGCTGTCCTACGCAACCGCAAAGACGTGAGCGCAGCCGCAATCCGGTCTTTCCTCGCACTCTGCTTACTCGCCCCGCATTTCGGTTGCGAACGCCCTCCCCGCACCGGCGGAGAGATCGAAGGCAAAGGCCGCAACGCCGCCGTCATCGCGGATCGGGAGGCCGAGAACCGTCGAGCCAAGAGGGCTCTCAACGCGCCCGGCGACAAGCAGATCCTGTTCGGCGATCTTCACGTCCACTCGACTTTCTCGATCGACGCCTTCATGTACGCCCTCCCGGTATTCAACGGCGAGGGAGCGCATCCTCCTGCGGACGCCTGCGACTTCGCCCGCTACTGTTCGGGTCTCGACTTCTTCTCGATCAACGACCACGCCGAAGGACTGTCACCACAGCTTTGGCGGGAGACCGTCGAGAGTATCCGCGAGTGCAACCGGCGCGCCGGCGACCCGGAGAATCCCGATCTGGTCGCCTACCTCGGCTGGGAATGGACCCAGACCTCGACGGTGCCGGAGAAACACTACGGACATCAGAACGTCATCTTCCCGGGGCTCGAAGACGGCTCGATTCCTGCGCGGCCGATCTCTTCGATTGCCATCGACACCTACGAGCAAACACCGCCCCCGGGTTTCGTCATGAACGGCGCCGCCAGTCTGGTCGAGCTATTCGGGTATCCGGAATACGCGGAGGTCATTGCGTCCATGGCCGCGCTCGCCGGCACGCCCGACTGCGCGAGCGACGTTCCGAGCCCGCAACTACCGATTGCGTGCCGCGAGTCGGCACCGACTCCGGCCGAGCTCTTGCGCAAGCTCGACGAGTGGGGACTCGAGACCATCGTCATCCCACACGGCCTCGCCTGGGGCATTCACGCACCGCCCGGCGCTCGGTTGGAGGTTCACCTCACCGCGGCACAGCACGACCCGGACAAGCACCGGCTCGTCGAGATCATGTCGGGACACGGTAACAGCGAAGAGTACCGCGACTTCGCGGAGTACCGGCTCGATGCCGACGGGCGCCGCATTTGCGCGGAAACGACTCCCGAGTACGAGCCTTGCTGTCGGCGCGCCGGAGAGATCATGAGGCAACGCTGCGGCGACCTGCCGGCAGACGAGTGCGAGCGGCGGGTTCGAGAAGCGCAGCGACTCGCGCTCGAGGGCGGTGTGAGTCCGGACCTGGTGTTCCGCGACAGTCGTGCCGAAGATTGGCTGGACTGCGACCAATGCCGCGACTGTTTCAAGCCGGCGATGACCCTGCGGCCGCGGATGACGGCGCAGTACGGTGCTGCCATCTCGAATTTCGACGAACCGGAGAACGACGGGCGCCCGCGGCGCTTCCGTTGGGGGTTCATCGCTTCCACGGACAATCACACGGCTCGAGCCGGCACGGGATTCAAGCAGTTTAGCCGGGTCGCCATGACCGACGCTCGCGGCATCGCCGACCCGGTCAGCGAGGCGCGTGTTCGCTACTGGTTGGGCGGGCGACAATCCGACCCGCGCATGCCGCAGACCGCCGAATCGACACGCATGTTCGAGCTCTTCGATACCGAACGCAAAGCCAGCTTCATGTACCCTGGCGGCATCGTCGCGGTTCACGCGCAGGCGCGCGACCGCCGTTCGATTTGGCAAGCACTCCGCCGCAAGGAGGTATACGGCACGAGCGGTCCCCGCATGCTGCTCTGGTTCGACTTGGTCAACGGCCCTGGCGGTCGCAACCCAATGGGATCCGAAGTCGAGCTTGCCACCGCGCCGACCTTCGAGGTCCGCGCCGCCGGCGCCCTAGAACAACAGCCGGGCTGTCCGCAGGACGCGATCGATGCCCTTTCGCCGCAGCGACTGCGCTCACTCTGCCTCGACGAATGCCATCACCCCGGCAACCGGCGTCACCCCATCGTCGCCATCGAGGTCGTTCGCATCCGACCGCAGGCAAGCCCCGGCGAGGCGGTCGCCCCCTTGATCGAGGATCCCTGGAAACGTTTCGATTGCGAGGGCGATCGAGCTGGCTGTGTCGTCACCTTTTCCGACCCGGAGTTCGCACAAGACCGGCGCGACACCGTCTACTACGTACGGGCGCTGCAAGAGGAAACCGCGGCGATCAACGCCGCCAACCTGCGCACCACGGTCGACCCGCAGGGCAACGCGGTTTCCATGCGTGAATGCCACGGCGGTTACCTCACTCCACCCGACGACGACTGTCTTGCCCCGGCCAACGAGCGAGCCTGGTCTTCACCGATCTACGTCGACTTTTCGGCGACGGCCCCCGGCGCAGAAGCACGCCCCCCGGCAGGATCGTAGCTTGCCGGCGCTGCGGGCCGTCAGCTAACGGCCGCGCGGCAGAGCTCGTCCGCGCGCGGCGTCGCACCCGCCGCGCCGAGCGCCTCGCTCAGCGCGTGTGAATAGCCCGAGATAATGTCCGCCAGCTGCTCCTCGATCTCGCGCCGGTGCCTCGGATGCCAGCCGCGAATCGTGTGGACCCGACAACCAAGCCCGCGCAGGAAGCTCCAATCTCGCTGAGAGGAGTACCGATCGTTGTCGCCGAATACGTAGGTCACCCGACCGGTGAGCGACCGCACGCCCTCCGCCTCCGGATCGAGTCCGAAAGCCGTACGAACGCGCGGGCTGCGCGGAGCCCGGTAGCCGACGAGGGATCCGTTCAAATGCCTACTCTCGCCGAGCACCGGATTGAGCAGGAGAAGAAACGGAGCCGGCTCGGCCCGCGCGGTGCGCTGCTCGGCGGCCGCCATCAAAACCCACGCGTCGTAGCCGTGCGCGACTGCGATCGGGAAAGAGTCGAGCAGCGAATCGACTTGGTCGACTTGATAAGAGAAACCCCGTCGGCGCCACTCATCGCGGGTCGTCACACTGCAAATCTGAAACGGCCAATCCGCCGCGCTCATCAGACGTTGCAGGATCGGGTCGCGGGACAGCTTCTCGCCGCGCAAGAATAAAACGCGCGTCGCCGGCGCTTTCGCGCACTCCGTCACCGCCTGGACCACCACCTCCAACGACCTCCAACACCCCTTCGGGTTTGCATGGCGACCCTGCCGCCACGAAGAGCGAGAAGCCGTAGCAAGCCTACGACGACACCGCAAGTCGCAAAGCAAGTGCCTAGCGCGGCTCGGGTCGGACTTCCACCAGCAACGCGTAGGGCCCCTCGCTCTGGTGGGACACCCAACGAACCCGCGGGTGATCCGACGCGACGCCGAGCACATCGACCACCGCATCCCGACAAATCGACAAGATCGCTTCGAGCTGCTTGGCGTCCACCGGCAACGGGCCGCGTCGGGTCAGGGTTACGCACAAGGGTGGATCGAGCGCGTCTTCGTACTCGGCCAGGCCGTTTCGAACTCGCTCGTAGAGCGCATCCTCCTCGTCCGGGTCGGCGCCGGGGTGCAACTCGATCGGCAACTCCGCGGAGTAGCCGACGATCTCAATCGGAGTACGCGCCACCAGCGCCCTGCCGCGGCAATCCTCGCCGCTACGACCCGCCCGCGCAGAGCACTGCGATGTTGGCCGCGATCGTCGCGTCGTCCGGAATGCCAGGATCGAGCATGCGGAACGACTGCGGCACGATCAGTTGAAGATTGAGCAGATCGCGGAAGATATACACACCGTCGGCCGAAGCCCCCGCCTGGCCGTTGCCGTCGACATCGAGCGCTTGCCCGAACGCATCGACGTTGGCGCTGATCGAGGCGTCGTCGAGAATGGTCGGAAC
>JANQHZ010001150.1 GCA_028282445.1 Candidatus Binatia bacterium
GGCAATACGGTCTTCTTCTTGAACACCGGCAACTCGTCGGCACCGGCGTTCGCCGGCTCGTCGGAGAACGCGCTTGGGCTCGCCGACGTCGGGTTCGACGCCAGTCCGGCCTTCGCCGATATCGACGACGACGGCGACCTCGACGCCTTCATCGGCAACGAAGACGGCGATACCGTGTTCTTCGAGAACACCGGCAACTCCACCTTCCCGATCTTCGCCGCGCCGAGCACGAACCCGTTCGGTCTGGCTGACGTCGGGGACATCAGCATGCCCACCTTCGCCGACATCGACGGCGACGGCGACCTCGACGCGGTGATCAACCAGGACCAGGACATCCTCGAGGGTGAGCAACTGATCCCCTCCACATTCTTCGAGAACACCGGCTCGGCAACCTCGCCGGCGTTCGCCATTCCCGCCACGCCCTTCGACAGCGTAACCGTCTACAACTTCGCGAGTCCGGAGCTGGTCGATATCGATGGGGACGGCGACCTCGACGCATTCGTCGGCAATACAGCCGGCGACACGACCTTCTTCGAAAACACCGGAACTCTCTGGTTCCCCGCGTTTGCAGCTTCCGCCGTGAACCCGTTCGGCCTCACGGACGTCGGCACCAGCAACCGGCCAGCCTTGGTCGATATCGACAGTGACGGAGATCTCGACGCCTTGTTCGGCAGGTTCGGACCTATCATCACCGACAGGGGGACCGCGTTCTTCGAGAACACCGGGAACGGCACATCTCCCGCTTTCGCCGCATCGATTGCGAACCCGTTTGGCCTCACCACCGGCTCGGAGAGTCTCGCGTTCGCCGACATCGATTCCGACGGCGACCTCGACATCCTGAGCTACGAATACCCAGTCGAAGAGTTCGTATTCTTCGAAAACACCGGCAACTCCACCGCACCCGCTTTTGCAGCTTCGAGCGCCGCGCCCTTCGGACTAGGATCGGGCCTCCCGAACTGGGCATCCCTCGCCTTGGCTGACATCGATGGCGATGGCGACGTGGATATGCTCGCGGGCGACTACGAAGGGCATACCTACTTGTACGAGAACACCGGCGATGCAACCTCGCCTGCGTTCGCCGCCGGAGTGCGCGATCCTTTCGGTTTGACCGACGTCGGCTGGGCCGCCGATCCGACGTTCGTCGACGTCGACGGCGACGGCGATCTCGACGGCGTGATCGGCGACCGCTACGGCAACGTTGTGTTCTTCGAGAACGCTGAGCCGGACGAGGGTCTCTTCGCAGCGCCCACCGCAAACCCATTCGGCCTTACCAGCGCGGTCGCGTGGAGCCGGCCCGAATTCGTCGATATCGATGGCGATGGCGACTTCGATGCTTTCGTCGGGGATGGCTCGGGGTCGACGATCTTCTTCGAAAACACCGGCGACGCATCGTCCCCGGCGTTCGCAGCCTCGTCGTTGGATCCGTTCGGTCTCGTCGACGTCGGAATCGCCAGCAGCCCGTCCTTCGTCGATATCGATGGTGACGGCGATTTCGATGCATTTCTCGGGAACCTGAGCGGAAGTACCGTCTTCTTCGAGAACACCGGCAATTCATCCTCGCCACAGTTCGCCGCTCCGATCGGCAACCCATTCGGGCTTACACCGGTCAATGGATACAACAACCCCGTATTCGTCGACATTGATGGTGACGGTGACCTAGATCTCTTTGTTGGCGCGGCCCTCGGCGAGATCGTGTTCTTTGAGAATACCGGGACCAACACGGCGCCAGCGTTCGGCGTCGGCGCCGTGACCTTCGGCTTCGCGGGCTCGAGTCTCAACCCGTTCGGCTTACTCGACGTCGGTTTCCGCAACGCTCCCGAGTTCGCGGACCTCGACGGGGATGGCGACATGGATGCTTTCATCGGCGAGGGCTACGGAAGCGTCATCTACTTCGTCAACACCGGCAACTCGTCCTCGCCTGCGTTCACTACCTCTGGCGCCAACCCATTCGGCTTGATCGACGTCGGGGAACGCAGCGGCCCGGCGTTCGTCGATATCGATGCCGATGGCGACGTCGACATGTTCGTTGGCGAAGCCTCCGGAGACGTCTTCTTCTTCGAGAACGACTCGCCGCCGAGCGCTGCCTGTGCCCCGAGTCCGGCAACCTGCAGCGAGGGCTTCGACAAAGCGCTGCTCGTGGTCAAAGAGAAGAAAGCAGGCAAGGAAAAGATCGTCGCCAAACTGGTCAAGGGCCCAGCCGCCACGCAGAGCGACTTTGGGAACCCGCTAGGGGTCGACGGCACGCAGGTTCGCCTTTGCATCTACGGCGATGACGGCACCCTGGCGGGCGAGCTGGCCGTCGACAGGGCCGGCCAGCTCTGTGACGGCAAGCCGTGCTGGCGTCCGATCGGCGGCGATCCACCAGACGGGAAAGGCTTCAAGTTCAAGGACAAGTCGACCTCGTCCGATGGGGTGAAGATCGTGAAGCTCAAGGCTGGCGATACCGGCAAGACCTTGGCATTGGTCAAAGCAGCGAATAACTCGGCGAAGGGGCTGAGCTCGATGCCTACCGGGATCACGGCCGAGCTCGCCGGCGATGCGTTCGCGACTCTTCAGGTCGCGACCAGCGATGGCGATTGCTTCTCGGCGCAGGTCGACGACATCAAACGCGCCGATTCCGATTTCTTCAAAGGAAAGAAGTAGCTTTGATGTGGGCGAGGATCCTTCTTCGCCCGGCGCACCGGAGCTCGATCGGGCCGTTCGCATTACGATCTGGCGATCGCACAGATCGCCCCAAAGCACTCGCTTCGCGTTGCGGGTAATCGCGCTCGTAGCGACCACCGATGTCGCAGATTCCGCTTTCGCGGATCCGGGTCTCGTTCAAATGTCCGGTGTCCTGTCCTGAGTGGCCTTGTAAGCGGTCGGCGGAGAGGTCAGCCGCCGCATCCGTCGAGTGCGGCGCTCACGGCCCGGATCAGGTCGGCGATCGTCACGGCACCATCAGAGCCGGGGTCGGCGGCGAGGCACTCCGCCAGGGAATCACCGAGAGCGATCCCCACCGCGCGGATGAGCTCGCTGATGCTGACCGTTCCGTCGCCGTCGCAATCGCCCGGGCAAGGATCGGTAGCTGGGACCAGATTCACATTGTCGAGGTCGAAGGCTGCGGATATGGCAGGTCGCTCATCTCCTTCTGGTAGGGTCCACACGAAGCTGATCTCGACGGTTGCGCCGCCCACCGCCGACAGATCGATGCTGGCGGAGACCGGGCCGGTTCTCCCGAACACTTCGGGCTGCATGCGAAGCAGCACCTCCGAGAGCACAACTTCGCCGTCTGGGATACGGACGCGTACCGCGAAGAGCCGCTCCTCGGTCTGGAGGGTGAGATCCCAATAAGCGCGATAGTCGAAGGTGAGCTGCGTTCGATCGATCGGAACGGTCACCTCTTGGCTCAATAGGATGTCGCCCGGGTCTCCCGAGAAACCGTGTGAGGCCGACCAATCTCCTTCGGTTGGCCGGGATGGGAAAAATTCTAGACTCCCGGGCATGCTCGAGACTCCAAGTTGCGTTCCGGCGGGCCTGGCGGCCAGGTTCAACGCCGGTCCGAGGACGTCTTGGACCAGCCACCCTTCGAGATTTCCGCGCTCGAAACCGCAGTTCGCGAACGGGCTCCCGTCCGCGGCGCATCCGCTCGCGGCCCCTTCGCAGAAGAGTCCGACGTCCTCGGAATGGCTGCAGTCGTTGTTGCCGAACCCGGCGAAGGTGCATTCCGTGAGTCTCCCTTCGCTACCCGTGCAGGACAGATCATCCATCCAGATCTTCCCGGTTCCGGGCCCGAAACTGACAGGAATGCCCGCGAAACGATCAGCGCGACCGAAGCCAAGCTGCCGGCAGGCGACATTGGCATCCGCCTCGTCCCAGGAGTTGCTGCAAATCGTTCCCCACTCGCCGTCGTGGAAGACCTCCAACCGCCCCTCGGATGGCGACAGGCCATCAACGAGCCGCAGAGCCCCTGCGGCCGTCGGCTCGCTGCTGCATCGCACCCCGGCGTCTTGGCTGTGATCTCGAGGGCAATTGTTCGTTCCGAAGCCGGCGAAGTCGCAGCTAGTCAAGCTCGATTCGGCGCCAAGGCAGTTGACGTCGTCCATCCAGATCGGCCCGGAGCCAGGACCGAAAAACGCTCCGCCCAGTGCCTCACTGGCGCTGGCGAACCCGAGCTGCCGGCAGACCACATCTGCATCGCGGAGGTCCCACCGATCGTCGCAAACCGTTCCCCACTCACCGTTGTGGAGGATTTCCACCCGCCCCTCGGACGACGACTCGCCACCAACCAACCGCAGAGGCCCCGAGCCATTGGGGCCGCTGTTGCATCGCACCCCGGCATCTTCGCTGTGATCGCAATTGTTGACTCCGAAGCCCAGGAAGTCGCAGCTGGTCAAGCTCGATTCGGAGCCGACACAGTTGACTTCGTCCATCCAGATCTGCCCGGCGCCGGGACCGAAGGACGCGCTACCCAGCGCTTCGCCGGCGCCGGCGAAGCCGAGCTGCCGGCAAACCACTTCGGCGTCGCGGAGATCCCAGCTGTCGTCGCAAACCGTCCCCCACTCGCCGTTGTGAAGAACCTCCAACCGCCCCTCGGACGACGACGCGCCACCGACCAGCCGCAGAGCGCCCGAGTTGGGGTCGCTGTTGCACCGAACCCCGACGTCTTCGCCATGGGAGCAATCGTGAGCACCGAAACCCGGGAAGTCGCAGTTGGTCAAGCTTGATTCGAAGCCGACACACTGGACGTCGTCCATCCAGATTGGCCCGGCGCCTTGACCGAAGAATGGTACGGACACCCCTGAGCCGGCAGCGCCGGCGAACCCGAGCTGGCGGCAGACCACACCGGCATCGTCGATGTCCCAGCCGTCGTCGCAAACGGTTCCCCACTGTCCGTTGTGGAGGACCTCGAGTCGACCCTCGGAAGGCGACGCGCCATCGACCAGACGCAATGCCCCGCTACGCTCGCTCCTGCACCGGACGCCGACATCGTCTGCGTGGCTACAGTCGTGAACGCCGAAGCCGTCGAAGGAACAGTCGACGAGCCGCGTATCAGCGGACGTACAGCGGACTCGGTCCATCCAGATCGGACCTTCGCCAGGCGGGAAGAAGGCTTGACCAGGCTCGGCCCCGGCGAACCCGAGCTGGCCGCACACCACATTGGCGAAGGTCTGATTAAACAAGTCGTTGCAAACGGTTCCCCACTGTCCGTCGTGAAACACCTCGACGCGGCCCTGCGGCGTGGGCCCTCCGTCCGCTAATCGCACGTCCCCTTCGTTATCGTCATCAACGCAGATCGCGCCAGCGTCTTCGGAATGAAAGCAGTTCTGATCTCCGAAGCCCGGGAAGTCGCAGCTAGTCAAGCCTGATTCGGATCCGGCGCAATTGACGTTGTCCATCCAGATCGGCCCGGAGCCGGGACCGAAGAATGCGTCACCCGGCGCAGCGCTGGCGCCGTCGAATCCGAGCTGGTGGCAGACAACCTCCGCATCGGCAAGGCCCCATTCGTCGTCGCAAACGGTTCCCCACTCGCCGTCGTTGATGACCTCGACCCTTCCTTCTGCCGGATTGGCCCCCCCCACGAGCCTGACTGCTGCGTCGGCTCCGGTACAGATGACGCCGGCATCTTCCAGATGGGAGCAGTTCTCGACACCGAGCCCGGGGAAATCACAGTCGGCCAGCCGGTTTTCCGACCCGGTGCAGCTGACGTTGTCCAACCAGATCGGACCGGTTCCCGCACCGAACGCCGCGTCGCTTAGAGCGGACGTTGCGCGTCCGAACCCCAACTGACGACAGACGACCTCAGCATCGGCAAGATCCCACTCGTCGTCGCAGACGGTCCCCCATTCGCCGTCGAAGAAGATCTCGACTCTCCCCGAGGAAGGTTTCACTGCACCGGCCAGCCGGATCGATCCGTCCATCGGACGTCCCGCCAGGGCTGTCGCGGGCAGCGCGAGAGTAAGCGTCAGGCACGTCATCCAAAGTCGCGCGAGCGAGGTGACACCCCGTCGTTGGTCTCGTGTGGGTGATGTCATGTGTCCTCCCTGACCGCCCCGCATCTCTTTCATCACGGCATGGAGCCCACGAACCCATCGTTCGGTTCCGAGCGCGTGATGCCGCCAGACAATCTGTCATCGTACCAGTCGACGAGATCGAGGGCCACGCCTAGCTAGTCGACCACCAGATCGTGACCGATGACGTCGCGCGGAATGAGCAGATTCGGGCATATCTCCTCGCTCTCTCGTCGTGCTTCGGCGGTTGCGTTGGTTAGAACAATTCTAGGTAAGCGACTTCCGACATCGCCAGTCGAACCGCCAAGGCGTTATCGCCGGCGGCGGCGAGGCGCATCGCGCCGCAGTCACCAGCTGATCCAGTCGGGCCGCGACCGCCCGCTCCGTCGTTGCCGCCCGCGCCGCCGAATCCGATCTGGCCGCCGTCCACCTTCGCGCCGAGACCGACCGTGCAACCGGAGTCCCCTGCTCTGCCGAGAACGCCGGTTCCGCCCGCCACGCCACTCCGGGTGTGAGCGTCACGTCGACCAGCGTTCAGCCGGTGCCATGGTTGCGGAGGTAGAGCCCGTCCGATCTCGTACCGAGTCGTGCCCACATTTGGTCCGGCGGCCAAGACCATTAACGCTTCGTGCGGTCGTTTGCAGATTGCGTTTGAACCCGCAACTCTCAGACAAAAATCGACCCGAAGTCTCTGGTCCTTCCGGGGCCAATGCACGCCCCCCATGCAACGCTAACTTACACAAGCCACTGGCCGCTCCTACTTCTTCGTTCGCTTCCGCGGGTTCAAGCCCCCCTTTCGCATACTCCATTCCCCAAGTTTCTCAATAACTTACAGAACAGAGAGATTCGCTGGGCCGTTTTCCCGCTCCGGCGGAAAGTGAAACTGCGCAATCGGCTCTGAACATCTGGACCGGCAATCGATCGGCGAGGGTCCCCCGCCCCAGAAGCGTTTAGAGCCTCTACGCAACGTCCCTGCGCATGGCTGGGCGTGGTTGGCGCGGCGGACCAACGCCGAGACTTGCCATTTTCGGCCGGCCAGTCCAAGGAAATCGCAGCACCGCAGCGGAGTACACAACCATGGCGTCTGGACGCGGATCGTCACGTTCGCGGCGTCGGTGAGGCACCGCGTCGAGCATCGCGGTGACGGCGACCGCGTCGCCGCGTAGCTTGCCGCCGTCGTCGACGGAATCTGCGTCGTGCCTTGCGACCAATGTCTTCATCAGCTTCTCTGCTGACACTTCTTTGGCGATATGCTCCTCCTTCGCCCGGGAAGTACCTCCTAACTTCAACCGTTGTCCTGGGCCAGCTGACGGCAAATAGGCTGACCTAGTTCGACGACGTACAATCCGGGAGCTCGAGCTTGTTTCGGTGACGCATCACCTCGACAAGGACCCAGATCGACAACGTCGTCGTGAATAGGGCCAAATGGCTCCAGAAAAGGTACGTGCTCACCTCACCTTGGCCGGGCTTGGGCAGTTCGAACCTCAGAGTCTCCAATACCGTGCTGCTCCCTGAGAACAATAGGAGAAACAGCAACCCGAGTTGACCCTCATAGCGTTTGTGTCGCCGCACCATGACGAGAACCGCCGAGATCACCAGCCCAACGATCGCAAAATACAGCTGCAGTGGATGAACTGGAATAGAAGCTGCGAGATTTCCAACTCGCATCCCCATCTCACGCTGGGTTGTGAATACAGGGGATGCTGCGGGGAAGGATACTGCCCACGGCAGATCGCAGACCCCTCCAGCACAACATCCGTTTAGGAAACAACCGAGCCGCGCGATGGCGAAAGCAACTCCAGCCGCCATGGCAAGTCCATCGAGGAAGGCAACCGACCGCACCCCAAGTGCCGGCACCACTGCAAAGATGCCAATCACTGCTCCAACAAGAATTCCCGGAGTATGCGTTTGGAGGCGTAGCAGAACGACGTCCAAACCGAGTGAGCGGTACATTGACCAGTGCGCGACCACGTAGTTGATACGCCCCCCTAGAAACGCCAGAAGCCAAAACAACCCGAGCGCCCACCAGGTTCGCCGGCTGTCCTCTCCTGACTCCACAATCCATCTGTGCGCGAGCACACTCGACACCCCAACGGCAAGCACGAGCAGAAGATTGTAGCTTTTGATCGACCACGCGAGACCGGGCACCTCAACGATCGGCAACACGGGATCAACACCGCACGAATGGCTCGCGGCTAAGCAGCCGGCCCGCTGAGTGACCCATAGTCCCAACCCATGACGTGCGACAGTGCTTCCTCCTGTCCCGATCTCGCAGCTCCGGACAAACCAAAAAAGGTACGGGCGCGCTCCGCATCGACAGGCACCCCTCTCTCCTCGCGGGGGTCACTGTCGGGTTGAAACACCGTCAAGCCCTCTCGTCGCCCTACCAGCTTCGCATCTCGAGTGATGGCGGCCACCAGGTTCTGCCGATACTTCGGCAAGGCATCCTGTACGCCGGCGTAGTGAAAGTGCTCAGCCAGTGCGATTGGGTTGGCCTCGCGATACTCCTCGCTGAGGAGTGTCGACTCGTGTGACTCCCCAAGTCCGGCTGCCCGGATCACGGAAAACAGATCCCGGGTCGTCACGACGTCCTCGATCACCCCGCCGCCAATCTCAGGATGGCGAATCCACAGAGGGACATGTAGGTGAGTGTCATAGACGGAGGCATCGTGTAAATACAATTCGTGCTCGCCGAAGGCCTCCCCGTGGTCGCTCGTCAAGATCAGCAACGTGTCCTCGAGGAGCCCGGATGCGCTAGCCTCACGGTAGAAGTGCGCGAGCTTAGCGTCCATCAGCTCCACGGCCGCCCGATACCTAGAGCGCAACATCTGTTTGCTGCGTTCGCCGAGGCGGAACCCTGGCCTAAGGTACGCGTGCGCGCCGATCGCCGGCAACACCCAGGGGAAAAGCAGGTTGTCGACCAGGTCATCCACCGACGAAATGGCGCTCAGGACCGAGTGCCTTTGCGGCGGGTAAGGCCAATGGACGTCATAGAGGTTACAGAAGATGAAGAAACTCTTGCCCTGCCGACGAAGGGCGTCTATGCGCGCCAGCGTATGACCCAACACCAACTCGTCGGCGGGCAGGAGGCCACGAGAGTATGTCGCCAGAAAGTCCCGCTTGGCCCGGTGGGCCTGAAAGAAGCCGGTCGATCTGAGCAGCCTCCGCGAACGCGGCCTACTCAGTGCAAGCACCAGCGCTAGAGGACTAACCCGTTCAACTTCCGCCAACGGGCGCGTGTTCGCGCAGAACCCTCTGGTAAGGCCCGGTATCGATCCGTCGAATAGAAAATTGCGGCTCACTACCTCCGTGTGGACGCCCTCGCCGGCGAGGATCTCCGCCACTGTCGGGGAATCTCCACGATATGCCATCGACTGGAAATGAGCGCCGTGTCCGGAAGGCAAGAGCCCCGTGAACATGCTGGTGTGCGACGGCAGTGTCCAACACTCCGCGGAGTACGCCCTACGAAACTCGAGTGCGTCCCGACGAAAACCATCAAAAAAGGGAGTCGCTGGCCGAAAGGAAGAGCCCTCATCACAACCCCACCGAAGTGAATCGACAACAAGCAACAGTACGTTCATCGCCCGACCGGCATTTCCTTTCCTCGCCACTAGACACTACAAAGCGCAGGGCCCCCAGCCACGTCAAACCGCGACGGTGCGCCGCAGTTCACTGAACGTAGGCATGTCCGGCGATACTGCGTTAGTTACGAAAGTAAACTAAGTTCTTGACAGGCACGACCGTCCCGTCGTACGGGTGAGCTGGGAGCCACCTCCTCCTCCCCCACTCCGACCTCGACCTCTCCTGCTCCACAGTGCCAGGCGATTAGAAAACGAACGGGGGATCGAATGGTCAACTCACGCTCGCTATTTTCCATTGCGTTGGTGCTTGCGCTCGCTCCGGCTGCGCACGCCGGAGTCGGAGATCCCGAGTGCCGGGACCTCACGGAGGCCCAAGTCAAGACAGAGGCATCCGGCGCCCTTAATGACGTGCGCTCAGTCGTTTTGCGGCCAACCGGCGCTTGCGCCTATGCAACCAGTTTCGCAGCCGACGCCCTAGTGTCATACAGCGTCGGCACTTCGGGAACGCTTACCTTCGAGCTCAGCGTGAATGACAACGCCGGGCCGGGCTTGGTGGACGGCCTTGACGGTGCAACTCACGCCGCGGTCAGTCCGGACAACCAATACATCTACGTAGCGGGCGAGATCGATGACG
>JANQHZ010001154.1 GCA_028282445.1 Candidatus Binatia bacterium
CGCAAAGGTCTTCCGATATCCAGGCTCGATGTGACGGCAGTAGACCGCCCCGCCGCCGACCGCCGCGATGCGGTGTTTGACGAGACCCACCCCCGGACCAGCCCGATACGTCCAAGAGAGCGCCAGCGCCGGAGCCAACCCGATAGCGTCAGCAGAAATCCCGTGCACGCGTTTATCGATCACCGGGCGCACCCATCCACCTACTTCGCCAAAGGCAGCCTCGGAAAACTCGATGAGGGCCGCGGCAAGATCGAGATCGTCACGGAAAAGACGGCACTCGACGGGATGTGTGGCGCCTATGTCCACGACCACCGGCACGCTGGCGGCGTCCGCCGACGCTGGGATCGACCGGGCCAGGCGGCCGCGGATGACCGTCTCGAAGACTCCCTGCGGTGAAGCCACGGTGACGCTCGGCAATACGGCGGACTCGCGCGCCATCAATTCGGGGAAGGAGGCCAGTGGTGAAGTCGCCGCACAACCCGCCCCGAAAGCCGCCGACGCGATTGCCCAAAGCACAGCGGATCGAATCGGCGTCGACCGACGTGCGCGCTCAGCCCACGCTCGAATCATGTGGAGCTGGAGCTCGGTACGAATAGTGGAATCTTGATGCCGTCCCCGGCATCGCGGAACACGACCTCCACCGACATCCCGATACGCACATCCTGCGGATCGCAATCGTCGATATTGGTCAGCATGCGGATCCCTTCGGCAAGCTCGACGTAGGCCAACACATAGGGCAAACGCTCGCGGAAGCCGGGCGCCTGATTCTGGTATACTACGGTGAACGTATAGACCGTCCCCTTGCCGCTACAGCGAACCCAGCGAGCTTCGTCGGACATACATTCCGGGCAGAGGGCGCGTGGGTAGTAGCGGCGCAACTCGCAATCGGCACATTGCTGAACGAAGAGCTCCTCGCGTTCGCACGCCTCCCAAAACCCCTTCGACTCTTCGTCGATCAACGGCTTCGGTAAGTTTGCTCGCGAAGACTCGGTCATCGTCCTTCAGTCTGCCTTGCCGAGGAGCAGAGTCGCACCGCTGTGGCGAAGGCCGAGCATCCCCCCGGTTCCGTGGCAAAGTGCGACATTGCAATCTCCGACCTGGCGATTGCTGCACTCGCCGCGCAGCTGCCGAACCGCCTCGATGACGAGGAAAATCCCTCGCATCCCAGGATGGTTCGAAGACAACCCGCCACCGTCGGTGTTGATCGGCAGCTCGCCACCGAGCCGAATCCGGCCGCCACCGACAAACGCGCCCCCTTCTCCCCGCGGACAGAATCCGAGGTTCTCCAGAGTCACGACCACCGTGATCGTAAAGGAATCGTAAATCATGCACAGATCGACGTCGCTGTGCTCGACTCCCGCCATCTTCATGGCTGCCGGTCCCGACTGCGCCGCCGCAATCTCGGTCAGGTCCCGTTTACCGGCCGCCGTATGCCTGAGAGCCTCCGCTCCACCGAGGATCCGTACCGCGCCATTTCGCGCGTCGCGGGCGCGATCGCTGCGGGTCAACACCACCGCACCGCCTCCGTCCGTAATGATACAGCAGTCGAGCAGATGGAGCGGGGACGACACCTGCCGAGAGCGAAGAACGTCATCGATGGTGATCGGATCGCGAAACTTGGCGTGCGGATTTAAGCTCGCGTGCCCGCGAATCGACACCGCAACCTCGGCGAGCTGCTCCTCAGTCGTGCCGAACTCGAACATATGTCGCTGTGCGACCATCGCGTACGAGTTCATGACCGTCGGGCCGAACGGCGCTTCGAACTGATCCGGCGGATCACCTCCCGACAAGCCTCGGGTACCGACGGCGAAACGATCGGACGAAGCCTTGCTGCCGTAGGTGATGAGCGCGACGTTACAAAGCCCCACCGATATCGCGGCAGCGGCGTGCAGCACCTGGGCGACGAAGGTCGACCCGCCGATGTTGGTCGAATCGTGAAAGCGCGGATGGAGGTCGAGATGCTCGGCGAGGGCCATGATCCCGATCGGACTGAGCCCCGACGACAGGAGGCCGTCGACGTCGCGAATCGACAAGCCCGCATCGTCGAGGGCACCGCGCGCCGCCTCGGCATGGATCTGAAACTGAGTCTTGTCCGGCGCCCAGCGCGTCGGATGCTCGAACACTCCGACGATCGCGGCGTCCTGCAATCCGCCCACGACTATATCCGCCAATCGTCCAGAGTCATGTCTCCCGATCGAGAGATCTCACGAAATGATCGATTCGGTCGGCGAGCTCTTTGGGCTGCTCCATCTCCGTGACATGGCCGGCGGCATCGATGATCTCAAGACGCGCATTCGGCAGCTGCGGGCACAGATCCTGAGAAACCGCAGGGGGAACGATACGATTGTCGGCGCCGGCGACGACCAACACCGGCGACCGAACGTCGACCAAGCGATCCGTGAAATCGTCCTGGGACCAGGCCAACAGGTCGTGGTAGCGAACCCGTGGATCGGTCCGGACCTGCTCGGTCCACACCTTCTTCATGACGTCAAACGAGGTCGACGGCGAAAACAGATCCTTGCTGAAGGGTTGAGGCGCGCGTCCGCGCATCACGTCGCGCCAGCTCGAGAGCATCTCCTCGCTCACCTCCGGGTTCGCCGTCGCAGCCAGCAACACGAGCCCGCGCAGGCGCTTGGCGTGTGCCGCTCCGAAATGAAGTGCGACCGATGCTCCCATCCCCTTCCCCACCAGGGTGAAGGGACGCAGGTTCAGGGCGTGGACAAAGGCAGCCAAGAACTCGGCGTAGGCGGCGACCGACTCCAAGCCCTCCGTCCCACCCGAACGACCGTGCCCAGGAAGATCGACAGCCAGGACCGAATGCTCCCGGCCGAGCGTCTCGAGCTGCTGACGCCAGATGGCCGCGTTCTCTCCGGCGCCGTGAAGGAATACCAGCATCTCGCCCTGCTCGAAGGCAGGCCTCTTGTCCGGCAGGAAGGATCTACCGGAGTGCAGGTAGTTCACCGCCTGCCCGTCGATGTGTACGTAGCGCGAGCGCATGATCGTTCAGGCGACACCCATAGCAGACACGTGTCGGTAATGGATCCTGCGCTCGCCGATGTACCTCATGTCTCGCCAATCAATCCGATCGCAAGCGACGCTCAGGCGCCGGCCGCGGCGCG
>JANQHZ010000204.1 GCA_028282445.1 Candidatus Binatia bacterium
GGCGTGTCCGGCGCCTCGAAGAAGGCGATGCAGGAACCGTCGTCCATTTCGTAGAAGGTGTGGAGCACCTTGGCGCTCCGCCCGGTGGCGGTCGTTCCGATCGCGAACGCCTCGACCAGCGGCAGCCCCAAGAAATCTTCGTAGAAACTCCGGGTCTCTTCGGAATCGCGGCAGCGGTAGGCCGCGTGGTGCAGTCTCTCGATCATCGGCAGTGGCCCTCCGTGGACACTTCGAGCATGCCGAGCCCGGGGCGGGCCGTCCACCGTCGCCGGAAAATCAGGCGGCCGGGGTCACTCGCCCACCATCTTTACGAAGGCGTCGAGCACGTCCGAGCGGGTGATGATGCCGACCATCTTACCGCCGTCGACGACCGGAATCGCGCCGATTCGTTCGCGCCGCATCGTCTCGGCCGCCGTGGTGATCGGCAGGTCGGGCTCGAGCGTCACTACCTCGGGAGTCATGACCATGTCGACCGTGACGTCCTTCGGGTCGAGGGTTTGCTTCTTGCGGCTCGGGCGAGTGCTGGCCCATGCCGCCAGGAAAGCGGACGGGAAAGCGTCACGCAGGTCGCGATCGGTGACGATCCCGACGATCTGTCCGTTCTTCAGCACCGGGAGCTGATTGATGCGGTGCTCGACGATCTTCTCGCGCGCATGGGTAATCGGGTCGCGCGGCTTGACTGACTGGACTTCTCGATTCATCCACTCACTGATCTTCACTGGGTCTGTCCTCCTAGTGTGCGAAAGGGTTCGCAAGAAGCCTGCCGGGAAAGTTTCTTGCGCGGGCCGTGACGACATCGCAAAAATCTTCCTCTTATTGGGAAAAGCGGCAGAACCTGCCAATATCGTTTTCAAATTGCGGCGTCCAGGCGGGTTTGCGGTTGGGCGTTGCGTCGAAGAGGGGCTAGTGGCGAGCGCATACAGTCAACACAAGCAGCGCGGCAAGCGGATCGTGTTTTGCGAGCCGCCCTATGTTTTCTGGGACCGCAGCATGGACCGGCTCCGCCAGGGCGAGGAGACCATCCCGGGCATGGGAGTGTTGATCCTGGCGGCGGTCGCGCGCCGGCGCGGCTACGACGTGCATCTGATCGACGCCAAGGAGCAGGGAACCCCGCTGGAAGAAGTCAGCCGCCGCATTGTCGAGCTCGAGCCAGACTACCTAGGCCTGTCGGCGACGACGATCTCGGTCAACAACGCGGCTCGCATCGCGGATCGAGTCAAGAGCGCTCTTCCCGGTGTTGTCAGCGTGCTCGGCGGGGCGCACGTCAGCGCGATTCCCGAGCGCACGCTGGAAGCGTTCGCCGGAATCGACTTCGGTGTCGTCGGCGAGGGCGAGGTGTCTCTGTTCGAGCTTCTCGACCGCTTGGAGAGCGGCGAGCCCTACGACGACGTCCCAGGGCTCGCCTATCGCGGCGACGGTATCGTTCACGCGAATCCGCGCGCGCCTTACATCGAGGATCTCGACGCGTTGCCGGAACCGGCCTGGGACCTTCTGCCGGATTTCCCGCACAGCTTCCAACCGTCGATTCTCGGCTACCCGCGCACTCCCGTCGCGACTCTGATCACGTCGCGTGGCTGTCCGTTTTCCTGCACCTTCTGCGACCGTTCGACCTCGGGGCGCAAGGGCCGCATGCACAGCGTCGAATCGGTGGTGGCCCTTTGTCGCACCCTGGTCGACCGTGGTACCCGCCACATCATGTTTCTGGACGACTTGTTCACCGTGCGAAAAGACCGTGTCGTCGAGCTCTGCAACGCGTTCATCCGCGAAGGCTTCGATTTTTCCTGGAGCTGCAACAGCCACCCGAATCTGCTCGACCTGGACACCATGAAGCTCATGAAGCGGGCCGGCTGCTGGCAAATCGCCTACGGCATCGAGTCCGGCTCGCAGCGCGTGCTCGACGTCGTGAAACGCGAGGTGCGCCTGCCGCGCCTGCGCGAGACTCTCCGCATGACCCAGGAGGCAGGGATCCGCACGCGAGGCTTCTTGATGCTCGGGCATCCAACCGAAGGCGTCGACAGTCTCGAGGAGACCGAAGCGTTCCTGCGCGAGGCCGAGCTCGACCTGTGCCAGATTACCAAGTTTACGCCGTACCCGGGGACGCCGTCCTATCCGCTGGTTCACCAGCAAGGGGTGTTCGAAGAGGATTGGGAAAAGATGAACGCGATGAACTTCGTCTTCATCCCCAACGGCCTCGACGAGGAGACCCTCGAACGCTACTTCCAGCGCTGCTACCACGCGTTCTACAGCCGCCCGGATATTCTCTTCGGTTTGGCGCGCTCGATGGTACAGGAACCCCGCTTCGCCATGCGCTTCGCTTCGAATGCGCGCGTTTACATGAAGAACTGGTTCCGGCAGGGGCTCTACCGGGAATTCTTGACCCCACGTCGGACCCGTGCCGCGTCCGGATAGCCGCCCCTTTTTCTCGCGCCAAGACGCCAAGGCGCCAAGAGAAACGAGAGCTGTAGACGGGGAGCCCCCTTGGCGCCTTGGCGTCTTGGCGCGAGACTTCGTCCTTGCCGCGGATCAAGCAGCGGCTGTCGACGCAATCGACTGCGCGATGACCAACTGGCCGAAGTAGTAGAGCGGCAACCCCCACAGGCGATTGTCGAAGCCGGGTACGATGAAGCGGTCGCGCACGACGGCGATGTCCGAAACGGTGAACATCACGGCGCCGACCGGGATCGTCCACGACGCGCCCGCTCCGCCGGCGGCAATTGCGACCACCGTCATCGTTCCGATCACCGCCATGTAAGCGGCGACCGGAATCCGCAGCTCGGCGACGTGGGGCCAAACCCAGCGCCCGATCGCGATCAGGAAAACACCGGTGATTGCCGTCGCGGCGAGTCCCCAGGTCGGGTCGAGCGGCAGCGAGCCGAAAGCAAAGACGTAGGCGACGTGGCCGAGCAGAAACGAAACCAGGCCGGCCATGAATAACGCCTTCGCGTGGCTGAGCAGACAAACGTCGCCGATCGCACCGAGCACCAGCCCGAGCAACACGATCGAGCCGTAGGTGGAATCGAGCGCGCCCAAACCGAAGGCGGTGAGAATGAATCCGAGCGACGCCAGCGGCTTCGCGATCCCGCGCACGGTATCGTTGCCACGCCACTCGCCATAGAGCAGCGCCGCCAGGAAGACGACCGTCATCGTTTGTCCGATGTGAGCGAGGCTCATGGCTTCGTGGATTCTCTGAAACGTAGGGCGGGGCTTGCCCCGCCGGGCAGGGACGGCGGGCCGAGGCCCGCCCTACGCGTGACTTCACCACAGAGGCACAAAGACACCGAGAGGAGGAACGGAGACTCGCCGAATCGCAAGGACCG
>JANQHZ010000092.1 GCA_028282445.1 Candidatus Binatia bacterium
GTCGGCTGCGTAGCCCGAAGTCCCGAGCAGGACCAAGCCGAGCAGTGTTGCCGTTCGAAGCACGCTTCTCATGAGAATCCCTCCCTTATTACTCTTGCGTCTAAGCTCGGGCGTCCGTCGGCCCGGCTCCGGGGTCGTACCAGCCTGGCGTTGCGGCGGCAATGTCGGAAGCTGCGCGTGGCGGTAGGAGCTGAGCATTGGCGATATTTCTGTGGGATCGGTTGTCGCGCAGGTGATCGGCTCATCTGAAGAGGGGCTCAGGCTGAGGCGAGGCGGAGGATGAGGAAGGATGGACGCGTTGGGTGACCAGGAAATAGCCGGCGCGCTTTGCGCGACCACGATCCTCAGCCTCGCCCAAGCCTTCGCCTCAGCCCTATCTCTCTCAGAGTTGCTCTTTGCGCTCGCCCGAGCTGCGTTTTATGGAGACTTGCATGAGCGCTGTCGGCGAAGAGACTGTCTCGATCGAATCCGGCGCGGTGCGACTCGAGGCGCGGCTGTCGCTTCCCGATGGCGCCCAAGGCGCTGCGGTGGTTTGTCACCCGCACCCGCAATACGGCGGAGACATGGACAATTCGGTCGTGACCGCTCTGGTAAGTGCGCTCGACGCCGAGCGTTGGGCCACTCTCCGCTTCAATTTTCGCGGGGTCGGAGCCAGCACCGGCGCGTTCGGTGACATGGTCGGTGAAGCCGAAGACGTGGCTGCAGCGCTGGCCTTTTTGGCTGAACGCTGCCCGCGGTCGCGGCTGGTGCTCGCTGGATATTCGTTCGGCGCGCTGATCGCTCTCGATGTCGGGCTGAAGCGTTCCGACGTCGCCGCGGTCGTAGCGGTTGCACCGCCTTTCGGAATGCTGCCGCCGCCGACCGCGCCGGCCGAAAAGCCGCTGGTGCTGTTGGTCGGCGATTCCGATCAGTTCTGCCCGCTCGACGCCTTCGAGAGCGCGGCGCGGTCGCTCGGGCCGAAGGCCGGCTCGGAGGTCGTCGCCGGAGCGGATCACTTCTTCTTCGGCGCCGAGCGCACCGTCGCCGCCCGGGCCGTCGCGTTGCTCAATCATGCCGGGTGAGTCGCCGGCGCGGCCGCGCGTTGCTTGCGATTCCCTGGTCGCGCTCGGCGACGCGACGGCCGACGGTTCGGTGCTGTTTGCCAAGAACAGCGATCGTCCGGCACGCGAGTGTCAGCCCTTGGTGTTGCTGCCGGCGGCGCAGCACCCGGCTGGTAGCAGTGTGCGCTGCCAGTACATCGAGATCCCGCAGGTGCCGACCACCTTGCGCGTGCTCGGGTCGCGGCCCTTCTGGTTGTGGGGGCTCGAGCACGGGGTCAACGAAGCCGGAGTGGCGATCGGAAACCACACGGTCTTCACGCGCGACAAACCGGAAGGCGAAAAGCTGATCGGGATGGACCTGGTGCGGCTGGGGCTCGAGCGCGGCGACAACGCGGAGGCCGCGGCCGACGTCGTGTGCGAGTTGGTCGAACGCCACGGGCAGGGCGGCTCCGGGTATCACGACTCGGATTTCCCCTACCACAGCTCCTTTCTGATCGCCGACCGCCGTGCCGCTTTTCTGATCGAGACCTCCGACCGCCATTGGGCGCGGCGACGCATCCGCTCGGTCGGCAGCGCTACCAATCATGTGACCATCGGCGCCGATTGGGATTCGCTGTCGGGCGACGCGATCGGACACGCTCGCAGCGCCGGATGGTGGAGCGACGCCGCCGAGCGCTTCGATTTCGCCGCCGCGTACCGCGACAGCTCGTGGGTCCCGCCGACATTCTCGAGCGGTCGGTATCGCCGTAGCTGCGGCATTCTCGCCGAAGAGCAGGGCCGCATCTCACAGGCGACGATGCGGCGGGCGTTGCGCGACCATTACGACGGTCCCATTTTTCGTCCGGTCTACCAACCCGATGACGAGCGCTATCTCTCGATCTGCATGCATGCCGACCCGATCGGCGCGACGACTGCGGGGACGGTGATTACCATCCCCGCCGACAAGCGCCCGATTCGTTTCAGCACCAGTCTCGGACCGCCGTGCGTCGGGGTGTTCCTGCCGCTCTACCCGGCCGGTGACATTCCTCCGGAGCTGACCAAGGGCGGCGCCGAGCCTTCGGACGACTCGCCGTGGTGGCGGTTCCGCCACCTGCTGGAGAGGGTCGAGTCCGACCACGAGCGTTGGGGGCCTTGGGTGCGGACCGAGTGGGACAGCCTCGAGGCCGAGCTGACGGCTCGCGCCGGCCGCCTGGAATCGGAGCTCGCCACCACCGCGGCCGATCCGGCGCCCGCTCTGACCGCCTTCATGCGCGAGACCGTCGACGACTCACTCGCGCGCTTGGTGCAGATCTCGGCTGCGATCGAGCGGGCGGACTGAGCCAATTCGACTTCGCCGGCGCGTCGGCGCCGCCGAATCGGCCCGGATATGGCCGGGACTCCGTGCGGACGTACCCTCGCCGACCGACGTGACGCAGCATCAGTCGCCAAAATTGTAGCGAACGACGACATGTCCGTTCATTTCGTGCCACCGCACATGACGGATGCCGGGTCAGATCGTCAGATTTCGGACCCGGTCGGGGCGTTGGCACGGTCCCTGCTGGGTAATGAGGGCGGAAGTTCGGTGATAACGGACGAGCCCT
>JANQHZ010000103.1 GCA_028282445.1 Candidatus Binatia bacterium
GGCGATCTGGGTCGCATCGCCGATCAGCTCGGAAGTATTCCGTCTGCACGAGGGCGGCGAGGTGTCGCGACGCATCGCGCTCGATACCCAGGGGATTGCGTGCATGCTGGGAGGGGCGGACCGCAAGACCCTCTTCGTGCTCACCTCGAGCACCGTCGTTCCCGACGAGGCCAAGGAACGCCGGGACGGCCGCATCGAGATCGTCGGAGTCGACGTACCGGGCGCCGGTCTACCGTAACCGCGGTATCGCTCCTCGCGTCCGACACCCAAGGAGGTTCCATGCCCCACTCGTTGAAGGTTGGGATTCGCACTTGCGCGCTCGCCCTGCTCGTAGCCCTCGTCGGTTGCAGCGACGACGACGACTCGGCCCCTGCCGTCGGCACGCTCGACGCCGCCGCCTGCACCCGCAAGATCACGCCCGAGGTCGGAGTCAACCACAGCGACCCGATCTACCTGGCCGGGTTCAGCAACGACCGCACCGCGACCGGGGTGCACGACGACCTGTGGGCGCGCGGCGTCGTGTTGCAGTCCGATACCGCCAAGATCGCCATGGTCGTGCTCGACGTCGTCGGGTACTTCAACAACGAGATCGAAACCATCCGAGCGTTGGTCGACGATCCATCCTTCGACGCGATCGTCGTCTCGAGCACCCACAACCACGAAGGGCCGGACACGATGGGCCTATGGGGGGCAAACCAACTCGACAGCGGTGTCGACCTCGCCTACCTCGACTTCGTCAATCAGCAAGTCGCCGATTGTATCGCGGAGGCCGATTCGGCGCTGCGTCCGGCCGAGATTCGCTTCGCCACCGGCGACACCATCGGGACTTCACTGCCGCCGGAGCCGGATCTGGTCGCCGACGGCGAGATCCTTCAGCACCTTTGCGTCGGTGGGTCGTTCGACGATGCGGGCGATTGCATCGACGGTATCGAGGTGCTCGGCGACGACGGACCGATCCGCAACCCGGCGACCCCGTCGTTCCAGGTGCGCGATCGCGACAGCGGAGAGATGCTCGTCACTTTGGTGAACTACGCCAGTCACCCCGAAGCACTGGGATCGGGCAACACCCTCATCACCTCCGACTTCCCGCATTTCATGCGGGTCGCTCTGGAGGACCGCTTCGGCGGTATTGCCATCTACATGAGCGCCGACATCGGGGTGCTGCAGGGTCCGCTCGACGTCTTCCTCGCCGATGAGAACGGGGACATGATCCCTCGCCGCAGCTTCGAGTTTGCCGAACGCATGGGGGAAATCCTCGCGCAGCGCGCCGGCGACGCGTTGGCAGACGTCTCCGAGTGGGCGGATTCGCCGTTGATCGAGGTGGTCGAAAGCGGTCCGATCGCGGTCGAGGTGACCAATCCCTACTTCGAGTTGCTCGGCAACCTCGGCATCTTCGGGCGACGGGACTTCACCAGCGTCGATCCGGGACGGGGCGAGATCACCTCGGAAGTGCAAGCGATTCGCGTCGGCTCGGCGCAGTTCGCCGTCACGCCCAACGAGGTCGACCCGCAAATCGCAAATCTCTATCGCGACCGGATGGTCGGCGCCGAGCACAAGTTCGTGGTCGGCCTCGGCAACGACGAGATCGGCTACCAAATGCCCGAGGCCAAGTTCAATCCGGGCTGCTTCCTTTGTTTTCAAACCAACATCGGCGGTGAGGATGACGGCATGTGCCCGGGCGAGGAGTGGAATGACTGCGGCACGGTGTTTCAGAACAACATCGGGCCAGGCGCCGATCCTTTGTTGCAGGGCATCATGAACGACTTGATCGACGAGCTGGCGAGCTAGCAACTCGGAAGTTCGTTGCGAGAGCTTCGACGAGCGAGATCGAAACCAGCTTCCAACCTGGGGCTCTAAGTTGCAGCGGAGGCACGGGCAGTCGGGATCGCACTGGCTGGTCTGCTGGTCGATCGCCGGGATGCTGCTCGCGCTGTCGACCGCCCCGGCGCTCGCGCACGTCGTCTTCCAGCGGCAGAGTCTACGGCAGTGGGCACAGCAAGCCGATGTCATCGTCGTCGCCGACATTCTCTCCGGTCTCGCTGTTTGGAGCGCGCCCGACGGATCCGAGCACCAGGAGTACTTCAAGGCACGCGTCGTGCAATCGCTTACCGAGACGCAACTTCCAGAGACTCTCGATGTATTCCCGCACGCCGAAGGTGAGCCGCGCTTCAAGACCGGCGACCGGGCGTTGCTCTTTCTCGATCGCACGGGCTCTCGTGCCGAGTTCGCGCACATGGCGCATCGGTTTCCGTACTTCACGACCCAAGGAGCCGGCGACGAGTGGATCGTCGACGCGGGCGATGCCGACATCACGGCAATCGCCGTCCGGTGGCGAACGTTGGGTCGAAACCGCACCTACAAGGCGCAGCGCGATCTGTTGTTGCTACAACTCGACTCTTCGATCCGGCGGCTACACGTAGAGGCGATCTCGGATTTTCTGAAGTTGAAGCACCAGCTCCAGCGCGACCGGGAGGCGATCGAGCGACTGACTGCGATGTCGCGATCCTCGCGACTCGGCGTGGGGGAGAGAGTGGGCTTGATCGGGCTCCTCTCGGGCGTTCCCGAGTACGCGGCGGGCGCGGAGCTGTTTCGACTGGCCGGCGAGGTCTCCGAGACTCGGGACCGCGCACTCGTGATCCGCGCCGCCGGTCGCTTGCGGGACGACTCCACCACCACCTGGTTGCGCGACCGGCTGCACGAATCCGACCCGGCAATCCAGGACGCCGCACTGTTCGCCCTCGGGCACCCCTGGCACAGCGCAGCCGTCCCGGATGTCGCCGCGGTGGCAGTATCGCCGGCTGCGTCGTTGCGGGTCGGAACCGCCGCCGTACGGGCGCTCGGCCGAATCGCGACGCCCGAAGCCCGCGCGGCACTACAGACGGTCGCCGTGTCGATCGACGGTCCACGCGCAACGATCGCGCAACGCGAGCTCGATCGCCTGAACGCGCAATGACGCCGGGTGTTGGCAATGGACTCAGCTTCCAGGCTATTCTTCCGATTCTGTCCAACAGTTGAGATTTCGTCGCAGCGCCGCGTTTCGGCCCGATTCGGCTAGATGCGCCTATAAATGCCGCTTCGACGTTCCGAGGAGGAGTACCAACGATGCGTGGTTCGACAGCAGCCCTCGCCGTCATCGCGGTGATTGCGATCGGCGCACTCTTCTACACGTGGAGCGGCGGCTC
>JANQHZ010000117.1 GCA_028282445.1 Candidatus Binatia bacterium
CGTCGACGGCTCGCATATCCGAACTCTGCTGCTGACGTTTTTTTACCGACACTTCGCCGAGCTGATCGACGCGGGACATATCTACATCGCACAGCCGCCATTGTTTCGGGTGAAGAAGGGCAAGAGCGAGCGTTATCTCAAAGACGAGACGGCACTCGAGGAGTACTTGCTCGACAGCGGGACGACGAATGTCTCACTGCATTCGCAGAGCGGGCAGACAGTGTCGGGCGAGGTGCTGCGCAAGGTCGTTCGCGAACAGTTGCGTTGGAATCGACTGATAGAAATCATCGCTCGGCACGGCATGAAAGCCGAGATCATCTCCGCCATTGCGGCCGATGAGCGGTTCGATGCCGACGTGCTCGAAGACCGCGCTGTGCTGCAGTCGATCGCGGAGGATGCCAAAGAACGGATTCTGGCGGTTGCCCCGGAGTTGGAGCCCCTAAGCATCGAGGTTTCCGATGACGAAGAACACGGGGTTGGCCGACTCGCGATCCGTTCGCGTACCAACGGTAGTACCCAGGAAACCGTCATCGACAAGACCTTCGTGGCAAGCCCGGAAGCCGCCGAGCTTCGAAAGATCGCCGCTGATCTCAGAGTCGTCGGAACGGGCCCGTTTACGATTCACTACGGTGACCGTGAAGAGAGTAGGGAGACCCTGGAAATAGCGGTCGACGACATCCTGGCCCAGGCCCGCAAAGGGGTGAACATCAACCGCTACAAGGGTTTGGGTGAAATGAACCCGGAGCAGCTGTGGGAGACCACGATGAACCCGGACACTCGAACGCTACTCCAAGTGCGTATCGAAGACGCGTACGAGGCCGACGAGATTTTCTCGACTTTGATGGGGGACGAGGTCGAGCCGCGCCGCAAGTTCATTCAGCAGAACGCGCTGACGGTTAAGAACCTCGACATATAGCTCGCACCTGCGCGCCGCAGCGGAGGTGAGAGTCGGGGGATGTCGAAGCCGCGGTAAGCCGCGAAATGGCGGGTCCGCGTTGAACGGCGTCCAACCGGATTACCAGATTCGAAGGGACAGAAAGTGGCCGACGAACCAAGCTCCGGAAATCAGTTACCGGTTTCGATCGAAGATGAAATGCGGCAGTCCTACATGGACTACGCGATGTCCGTCATCATCGGACGGGCGCTTCCGGATGCGCGAGACGGGCTCAAACCGGTGCACCGACGGGCGTTGTTCGCCATGCACGATCTCGGTAACGAGTGGAATCGCGCCTACAAGAAATCCGCGCGTATCGTCGGAGACGTGATCGGTAAGTACCACCCGCATGGCGATACGGCGGTCTATGACACCATCGTCCGCATGGCGCAGGATTTTTCGCTGCGTTACCCGTTGGTCGACGGTCAGGGCAATTTCGGCTCGATCGACGGCGATTCCGCCGCGGCAATGCGGTACACCGAAGTGCGCATGGCGAGGATTGCCGGCGAGCTACTCGCCGACATCGATCGCGAAACGGTCGATTTCGCTCCCAACTACGACGACACACTGGAAGAGCCGGTGGTCCTGCCGGCGCGCGTGCCGAACCTCCTGGTCAACGGCTCGTCGGGGATCGCCGTCGGCATGGCGACGAATATACCGCCGCACAACCTCGGCGAGGTGGTCGACGGCTTGGTGGCGCTGATCGACAATCCGGAAATCTCGGTCGACGAGCTGATGGAGCATATCCCCGGTCCCGATTTTCCGACCGCCGGTTTCATTCACGGGCGACTTGCGATTCGCGACGCCTATCGCACCGGTCGCGGGGTCTTGCAGATGCGCGCCCGCACGGAGATCGAAGAGGACGAAAAGCGAGGCAAGAGCCGCATCGTGGTTACCGAGCTTCCCTACCAGGTGAACAAGGCGCGATTGATCGAACGGATCGCGGAGTTGGTTACGGACAAGAAGATTGAAGGGATCACCGATCTGCGAGACGAATCCGACCGCCGGGGAATGCGGATGGTGATCGAGCTTCGACGCGACGCAGTTCCCGAGGTGGTCCTCAACAGCCTCTACAAGCAGACAGCGCTACAAGAGTCCTTCGGTATCAATCTGCTCGCCATCGTGGAGGGCCAGCCGCGACTGCTGGATTTGAAAGAGGCGTTGCGAGTCTTCGTCGACCACCGCAAGGAAGTGGTGACGCGAAGGACACGCTACGATCTGCGCAAGGCCGAAGAGCGCCTCCACATTCTCGAGGGGCTGAAGATTGCGCTGGACTCCCTCGACGAAGTGATCGCACTCATCCGTGCGGCTGCCGACCCCGCCACCGCCAAGCAAGGGTTGATGACCACGTTCGCACTCTCCGATCGCCAGGCTCAGGCGATCCTGGACATGCGCCTGCAACGACTGACCAACCTCGAGCGCGATAAGATCATCGAAGAGTACGAGGAAACCGTGAAGCTGATCGCGCGCTACAAGCAGATCCTTTCGGATGAGCGCGAGGTCGAAAAGATCATCGTCGAGGAGCTCAACGAGGTGCGCGATCTCTACGGGGACACACGCCGCACGGAGATTATCGACAGCTCTTCCGAGATCAATGCCGAGGACCTGATCGCCGAGGAAGACATGGTGGTCACGGTTTCCCATGAGGGGTACATCAAGCGTAACCCGCTCACCGAGTATCGCGCACAGCGCCGTGGGGGCCGCGGGAAGATCGGTGCCTCGACCAAGGAAGAGGACTTCATCGAGCAGGTCTTCGTCGCTTCGACTCATGCCTACCTGCTCTTTTTCACGACCAAGGGCAGGCTCTTTTGGAAGAAGGTGCACGAGCTCCCGAAAGCCGGACGGGCCGCTCGCGGCAAGGCGATCGTGAATCTTCTGTCGCTTGGAGCGGACGAGAAGGTCTCCGCGTTCCGGGCAATGCGGGAGTTCGAAGAGGGGAAGAACGTGGTCTTCGCAACCCGTCTGGGGACGGTGAAGAAAACACCCCTCAAGGAATATTCGAATCCGCGGCCGTCCGGCATCATCGCCATCAAGATCAAAGAAGGCGACTCGGTCGTCGGTGTGCGTCTCACGGATGGCGACGGGGAGATCATCCTCTCGACGCGCTACGGCAAAGCGATCCGTTTTCGCGAGAACGAGGTGCGTTCGATGGGTCGGGCCGCCGCCGGCGTGCGTGGCATCCAGCTCGAAGGCGACGACGAGGTGGTGGCGGTCGATGTCGTGGATTTGCAGTCGACCCTGCTGACGGTCGCCGAGAGGGGCTACGGAAAACGCACCGAGATGCCCGAGTATCGTATTACCGGTCGCGGCGGTAAGGGAATCCTGACCATGCGTGTGACCGATCGGGTAGGACCGGTGGTCGGCGTTCGAATGGTCGGCGAAGACGATCACATCATGCTGATTACCGACGGTGGGAAGGTGATCCGCACGCCGGTCAAGGAAATCTCGATCATCGGCCGCAATACCCAGGGAGTGCGGCTGATCGACGTCGGCGAAGGAGAGAAGGTGGTGGGCGTGGCGCGTCTCGCCGACGACGAGGAGGCTCAGGAGGAAGCGTCCGAGCAGTCGAGCGACGGCGCGACCTCTGGTGAGGGGACACCGCAAGACGACGACCAGTAGCTTTCTCGATTTTGAGAGATGTTGGACAGAACGCCGTCTCCCACTGTAGGCTTCGGTCGATCGGACGAGGAGGTCGGTAGCCATGGAATGCGCATCGTGCGGCCAGGAGCGGCGTGAGAGGACAGTAGGATTACAGCTGTTGATCCCGGGTGCCTTGTTCGCCCTGGGGATACTTCTGGCCTATACCCTCGGCGGCCAGTTGCTCCATGACCTCGTCGAAGGGATGAGGCGAGACGCGCTGCCTCTGTGGAAAGTCATCCTCCCGGCCACGGTGTTGTTGAGCGCCGTCGGCACGCTCTGTTGGCGCAGCCGAAGGACGATTTGCGAGGGATGCTGGGTCGATCTGCCGATCTGGCTGCGTACTGTCGGCAAGGGATCCGAACCCGGCGATCGTCGGCTTGCGCTGCGAGCGCTCGGTGCCGGCGGGGCAACCGTAGCTGCCTTGGGAAGCGGTGTCGGCGCGATGGTCGTTCGCAACCGCGGTTGGGTTAGCACCGCTCAAGGAATCTTCGGCGCGGAAGTCGAAACGACGGCGCCCACCGTGCTGCCGGCTTGGGAAGGATCGCGCATCGCCAAGAAGCGTCGTCTGGGGCGCACCGACGCGATGGTTTCGGATATTGCGGTAGGAACGGGGCGCT
>JANQHZ010000223.1 GCA_028282445.1 Candidatus Binatia bacterium
CCCTCGCAAGGCGTTGTCGCGAAGCAGATTGCCACGTGTGGTCAGGATGGCCGCTTCGGTCGTTCCCAATCTTGGACCGTTGGCGGCCAGCCCGTTCGCGCCGAGCGTACCTCGGTTGGACTCGGACCGCGTTTCGATCGCGGTCAGGCTTCCACCCAGCGTGGCCTGGATGCCGCCGTCGGCATTGCCGTGCACGCGGCAGCGGTGGATCTCGGCAACGCCGCCTTCGGAGACCTTGATTCCTTTGTCGAAGGCCCCGGAAACGTCCAACTCGATGAGGACGTTTGCGCCTTCGGAGCCGGCGTCGTCGCGAACCGCGACGCCGTCGTCCCCACAGTCGCCGCGCGGCGCCAGCCGGTTCGGAATCGTGCAGCGGTTGTCGACAAGGCAACCGATCTCACCCCGGAGCTCGCACAGTTGGTTGGCCCGACCGCTGACTTCTACGGCTTCGAGAACGTTGCGATTGGCGTTGGCGCCGTCGATCAACATCATGTCGCTGTCACCGCCGACATTGGTGATGCGCAAGCCGATAACGTGATTGTCGCTGCCGGTGATGCGCAACGCCGCGCGCGAGAGACCGTTGGCATCGATCGTCCTGCGATGGGGCCATCCGTCGAAGTCGATCGCATCCAGGGTGATGTTCGACGCCGACAGCTCGGGTAGCTGATCGGACAGTACGATGCTGCCGGTCGTCGACGCGTTGAAGACGATCAGCATCGGCGTCTCCGCGGTCGCGCTGCGCGCGAGTGCCTGCCGAAGACAACCTTGGCATCCCTCGCCGTCGTCCGTGCTGAGGACGGTCGCCACGGTGCGATAGAGGGGCCAGCGCAGCGCGACCGTTCCGGCGGTGGCGTCCAACACCTGGCCGCGCCGCGCCTGGACTTGCCCGAGGCTCGCTCCGGCCGTCACGAAAATGCGGTGGACCCAGAGGCCAGGCGCGAGGCCGGTCAATTCGATGGTGCACGGGTTGATGCCGTCGCACTCGACGCTCTGTCCGTAGGCCAGCGCGGCCGGCGAGTCGGTTTCGCAGGCCGCGACGACCCGCGATCCACTCAGGTTGAGTGACGATGCCCCGAGCCCGGCCGGCGACTCGATTTCGATGCGGACGGTGCCTCCGCTTGGCGGGCAGGGTGCGGCGTAGCTCGCTCCAGAGTTGATGAGCAGAGCGAGAAGGACGCGGGTGACGATGGCGTTGCGAGACACGATGAAGTCAGCGTGTCGCGCGCGCTCGGTCAATGCAAACTCGGCGGCTCCGCGAGGTGAGTCTCGTTGGCTTTCTCGCCTTGCCCTCCGGGGCAGAATCAGTCGTTCAGTTGCTCTCGGATGAGTCGCATGACGCTGGTGTAGACCTGGGTCTCACCACCGTCGTCCTCGACAACGAAGAAGGGGGCGTTCTCGACGCCGTGCTCCTCGCCGAGCTTCATGCCCGGGCTCTCGGGGTCGCCTTCCACCGCCCAAACCACCTCGTCGATCCGCTCGAGCAATCCGCGATTCTCGAGTTGTTGAGAGGCTTGTGTGCATTTCCGGCAGTCGGAGCCGTCGAGCTTCCGCTTCTTTACCATTGTAATGTGCATGGTTCGTACTCCGCGTTGACGGGTTTTGCCTAGCAGTCGTTCCAGATGGCGGCAAGGAAGGTTCGTTCCAGGAAGGTTCGTTCCGGGCCCCCGGTCCGGCCGACCCAAAGCGATGACTGCGTCGCCTGGGAAGCATGCAGCCGTCCGCCGGCACGGGGGTGGGTATCTGAGCGGGGAAGCGACTCGCCTCGCCCGACGCGCCAAGGTGGCGGCGTTGCGCGATCAACCCGAAAGCGCGCCGCGGGTCGCATCGAGCGAGCTGGTGTCGGCGACGTTGTGGCGGGCGGCCGAGCGCTCGATGCGACGGATCAGGCCGGTGAGAACTTTTCCGGGACCGACCTCTACGAAAGTGTCGATGCCATCGGCGGCCATTTTGGCGACCGTTTCGGTCCAAAGTACGGAACGAGTTACCTGTCGTTTCAAGCCGTCGCGAATCTGATCGGCTGTCGACACCCGCGCCGCGTCGACGTTGTTGTACAGCGGCACTGCGGGGTCGGTCACGGTGACCGCATCGAGGTCTGCGGCGAGCTTGGCCTCGGCCGGTCCCATCAGGCGCGAGTGAAACGGAGCGCTTACCGCCAACTCGCGACTCTTTCCGCCGGCAGCCTCGGCGACGGCGAGAGTCGCGGCACGTTCGCCCGCGATGACGATGTTTCCCGGCGCGTTATAGTTGGCGACATCGACGGCGCCGCCGTGCTCGGCGATGGCCGTGCGAATCGCCTGCTCCTCGACGCCGAGCAGCGCGACCATGGCGCCTTCGCCTTCGGGCACCGCCTCCTGCATATAGCGGCCGCGTTTGTGAACGATGGAGAGCGCGTCGGCGAACTCCATCGCGCCGGCTGCGACGACGGCGGAGTACTCGCCGAGGCTGTGTCCGGCGACGACGGCTGGCGACAGCCCGAGCGCGCGATGCAGCGCGACACTGACCAGCAGGATTGCCGGCTGGGTGTTCGCGGTCAGTCGGAGTTTTTCCTCCGGTCCTTCGAGAACGATTTTGGACAGATCGAAACCGAGCGTCCGGTCGGCGAGGTCGAATAGCTCGCGCGTCTCACCGGAGGCGTCGCAGAGGTCGGCCCCCATGCCGACCTGCTGCGACCCCTGACCGGGAAAGACGAACGCCGTCGTGTCGAGTCCCATCGGGTCGGGGACTGCGGCCCCTAGGCGATGGTGATCGAGTCGTCGAGGTAGACGTCCTGGATCGTGTTGAGCAGCTTGACGCCCTCGGCCATCGGCCGTTGGAACGCTTTTCGTCCGGAGATCAGTCCCGTGCCGCCGGCGCGCTTGTTGACGACGGCTGTCTTGGCGGCGTCGCCAAAGTCGTTGTCGCCCGATGCGCCTCCCGAGTTGATCAACCCGATCCGCCCCATGTAGCAGCCCGCTACCTGGTAGCGCGCAAGGTCGATCGGGTGGTCGGAAGTGAGCTCCTCGTAGACCAGCTTGTGGGTCTTGGCGAAGCTGATCGCGTTGAAACCGCCGTTGTTCTCGGGGAGCTTCTGCTTGATGATATCGGCCTCGATGGTCACGCCGAGGTGGTTGGCCTGGCTCGTCATGTCGGCAGCGACGTGGTAGTCGACGCCGTCCTTCTTGAAGTCGCCGTTGCGCAGGTAGCACCACAGAATCGTCGCCATGCCGAGGTCGTGCGCCATCTGGAAGGCCGTGCTGACTTCCTGAATCTGCCTTCCGGACTCCTCGGAGCCGAAATAGATGGTGGCGCCGACCGCGGCGCATCCCATGTCGGCGGCCTGTTCGACGTTGGCGAACATGATCTGGTCGAAGGTGTTGGGGTAGGTCAGCAACTCGTTGTGGTTGAGCTTGAGGACGAAGGGGATCTTGTGGGCGTACTTGCGAGCCACGGCTCCGAGCACTCCGAGAGTAGTAGCGACCGCGTTGCAGCCCCCCTCGATCGCCAGCTGGATGATGTTCTCCGGGTCGAAATACGCCGGATTCGGCGCGAACGACGCCCCGGCGGTGTGTTCGATGCCTTGGTCCACCGGGAGGATCGAGACGTAGCCGGTGCCGGCCAACCGGCCGCTGTCGAAGATCGACTGCAGGTTGCGCAGCACTGGAATCGAACGGTCGGATGCGGCCATGACGCGGTCGACGAAATCTCCACCGGGCAAGGTGAGATGGGACTTGTCGATAGTCTTGCAGGTGTGTCCGAGTAGGCTGTCGGCTTCGCTGCCGAGAAGCTCTGCGATCGCGCTCATGGTCTTCCTCCGAAATCTACGGGTATGAAGGTGCGGCCGGCGAGGGCACAGCCGCTGCTCTTGTTGTTTTTTCGTATTCTGATTCGCCTACGGTCGCAAGATCGCCCCCGGCCCCCCACGGACGTTCGCGAGGGTGGGAGCGGATTGCCGGAGACCGGCACGCGCGGCGTCTGTGCGGCCGACGGGCGCCGATTGTCGATGACCCACCTTGCGGCGCGTAGAGCGGGCCTGATAGCGCTCGCGCTTGAGTGCTGCGCGCGAAAACGGGGTGTGGCGAGCTCTTCGATGTGGCACGCGAGAGTGGCGGAACTGGCAGACGCGCTAGATTTAGGATCTAGTGGGGAGACCCGTGGGGGTTCGAGTCCCCCCTCTCGCATCACCGAATGCGCTGCCGGCACCGGTGACGCGCTGCACAAAAATTAGGCACCCGGCTCTTCATCTTGAATAAGGCGGGGCCCTAGGTTAGGAAAATCAAACGGTATTCCAATGGCGAATGTTCAAGTAGAGACGGTTGACGCCGTCCATCGGCGACTCGTAATCGAGATCCCGGCCGACGCCGTGACTCAGGAGATCGACCAAGCGTTTGGCGAGTTCCGCCGCAGCGCCAACGTCCCGGGGTTTCGTCGTGGCAAGGTTCCGCGGCGGGTGTTGGAGAGGATGGCCGGGGATCGACTCAGGGCCGAGGTCCTGGAGCGGCTGGTCCAGGACTCCTACCTGGAGGCCTTGCGCGACGAGAATATCGAGCCGGTCAGCCATCCCGAGATCACCACCGAGTCGGCTGCGCAGTCGGGGGAACCGTTGCGTTACTCGGCAACCGTCGAGGTCAAGCCGGAGGTATCGGTTGGCCGTTACGATGGAATCGCCGTCGAACGACCGTTGCGGAGCGTTGTCGACGAGGATGTCGACTCCTACTTGGAGCAGGCGCGCCAGTCGGCGGCGCGGGTCGAGCCGATTGAGGACCGCACTGTCGCCGAGGCGGAGGACGTCGCGACCGTCGACTACGAAGCTACGGCAGACGGAGCGATGATCGGCAAAGGCGACGACCGATTGGTTCAGGTCGGTGGGGACGACCAACTCGAGATGGGCGCTCATCTCGGCGGTGTCGCCGTCGGATCCTCGACCGAGTTCACGGTCGAGTACCCCGAAGACTTCGCAAGCGCGGAGCTGGCGGGGAAAACCGTGTCCTTCAACGTCAGCGTGAAGAAGCTCGGGCAGCGAGTGGTGCCCCCGCTGGACGACGATTTCGCGAAGTCGTACGGAGGCTTCGAGGACCTGGCGCAGATGCGGGACAAGGTTCGCGAGGAGCTCGAGGCGCAAGCGATGCGGTCCGCCGACGGTGCAGTGCGCTCGGCGTTGATCGAGTCGTTGCTGCGCGAGAACGAATTCGACGTACCGCAGACGATGGTGGAGCGACGCGCCGAGGGCATGGTGAACGAGTTCCTGTCGAGCATGGGTGCTCGCCGACCGCCGGCTAGCCAGGAACGCGAGGTGCGCGCCAAATTGCAGGAAGAGATGGAGCCACGCGCGCGTCAGCAGGTGCGCGCCAACCTGTTGCTCGAGGCGATCGCCGACAGCGAAGGGCTCGAGGTCTCGGAAGAAGAGATCGCCGCCGAGATCGACAACCACATCGCCCACGCCGGACCTTCGGGCGAGCAGTTGCGGTCCTTGTACGCAGATCCTTCGACCCGCATCGGACTTCGCCTTCAGATGTTGCGTGAGCGTGCGCTCGACCGGGTCATCGAAAAAGCCAACGTTCGCACGGTCGAAGAAAAGTCGAGCGTTGCCGGGACCCCCGGAAACGGCTAGTATTTGCCGGGGCAGAGCGGACGGTTACCTCGTATGAATTTGATACCTATCGTCGTCGAGCAAACCGGACGAGGTGAGCGATCGTTCGATATTTTCTCGCGGCTCCTCAAGGACCGAATCATCATCCTCGGTTCTCAAATCACCGACGAGGTCGCAAACGTGGTGATGGCGCAGTTGCTCTTCCTCGAATCCGAGGATCCTGAGCGCGACATCCACTTCTACATCAACTCCCCGGGGGGGTCGGTGACCGCGGGCCTGGCGATCTACGATACCATGCAATACGTCCGGCCCCAGATCTCGACGCTGTGCCTGGGGCAAGCGGCGAGCATGGCCGCGTGGCTCCTCGCCGCCGGTACCGAGGGCAAGCGGTTCACTCTCCCACATGCCCGAATCATGATTCACCAACCGCTTGGTGGAGTGCGCGGGCAGGCGGTGGATATCGACATTCAAGCCAAAGAGATCTTGCGTTTGCGCGAAGCTCTCAACAACATTCTACAGAAGCATACCGGGCAGAGCCTCAAGCGCATTGAAAAAGACACGGATCGGGATTTGTTCATGACCGGAAAGCAGGCCGTCGAGTACGGACTGGTGGACGAATTGATCGTGGCACGGTCGAAACAG
>JANQHZ010000225.1 GCA_028282445.1 Candidatus Binatia bacterium
ATACTCGTGCGCGCTTCGCGACCGAAGCCATCTCCAAGTGCCCGGCGTTGGCGATCAGTTCCGCCTCCGCCGCGTCGAGAAGTCGCTGTGATGTGCCGATCTTGGTCATGGAACGATTTGAACTGAATTCAGTTCAATCTCATTCACGAATCCGTGTCAACCTCCGGGTCGGATCGGCGGTGATGAAACGACCGACAGACGGGGGATTTCTCGGCAGCGAGTAGCAATACGGGTCGACGGAGGCGGGCTAAGTAGTATACGGTCGTATACTTATAAGTGGCGCAGTGGCGCTGGCTCGCAGTCGGGCCGGATCGACCCGAAAAGGGGCGATGAAGACGCCGGCAGGAGGTCGTACGGATGGAGAGAATCGCAACCCCCTATCGACCCGCCGAGGGGATCCCGGTCCCCTGGGATGCGATCGTCGTTGGCTCGGGGATGGGCGGGCTGGCGGCGGCGTCGCTGCTCGCCCAGAACGGGCTACGGGTCGCACTGCTGGAACAGAACCGAATCGTTGGCGGCTGCACGCAAAGCTACCAACGCCGCGGCTATCGTTGGAATGTCGGCATGCACTACATCGGCGAGGTGCAGTCCGAGCATACGACGACCTGGCAGCTATTCGATGCAGTAACCGGCGGCGGCATCCGATGGCACCCGCTTCCGGAGGTCTACAACCGCATGGTGATCGGTGAACATCACTACGACATTCCAGCAGGCGCCGAGGCGTACGCAGCCGCTCTGAAGCGCCGCTTCCCCGCCGAGACCGATGCCATCGATCGCTATGTCGCACTGGTGCGGGGCGTGCCGCGAACGGCCGGCGCCTACTTCGCCCAGAAGGCGCTGCCCGAGTCGGCGGCCGCTCCGGTCTACGACGACATGTGTGCGGAGTTTCATCGTTACGCGGACCGTCTGACCATCGACGTACTCTCTGAGCTTACAGCCGACCCGGAGCTGATTGCAGTGTGGTGCGCCAACTGGGGCGACTACAGCCTGCCGCCGTCGGAGAGCTCGTTCGCCATGCACTGCATGCTGAACAAGCACTACCTGAACGGCGCGAGCTATCCGGAGGGCGGAGGCCTTGCCTTCGCGCGCGCGGTCGCGCCCATCGTCGCTTCGGCCGGTGGTGCGATCGTCCATAGCGCGGAGGTGGGAGAGATCCTGGTGCGTCGGGGACGTACGGTCGGGGTCCGACTCGCCTCCGGCGAGGAGGTTACGGCGCCGCTGGTGGTGAGCAACGCTGGCGTGCAGAACACCTTTGGCCGCCTCCTCGACTCCGCCACCGCGGACGCGCACGGTCTAAACGACCATCTGGCGGAGGTCGGAGACAGCTATGCGTTGGTCGGCATCAACGTCGGCCTCTCGCGTAGCGCAGCCGAGCTCGGCATCGATCCAGCCAACGTCTGGGCGCATCCGACCCGCGACTTCGACGCCAACCTGGCCGCGCACACCGCCGACTTCGACGCACCCTTCCCGTTCCTGTTCGTGACTTTTCCCTCCGCCAAGGACCCCACGTGGGACCGCGACTTCCCGGGCAAGGCGACGGTCGAGATGTACGGCTATACCCGCTTCGAACACTTCGCCCAGTGGCAGGGCAGCCAGTGGCGGCGACGCGGTTCGGACTACGAAGAACGTAAGAGCGCCATCGAGGAGAGACTTCTCGCCGGCCTCTTCGCGCTCGCCCCGGCGGCACGCGACTGCGTGGATGTGGTCGAAGTGTCGACGCCGCTCAGCTACGAAACCTTCCTCAAACGCGAGCGGGGTGGCTTCATGGGGCTCGAAGCGTCGCCGGCTCGCTTTCGGGCTCGCTGGTTGCGGGCGCAGACTCCAATCCCGGGCCTCTACCTCTCAGGCCAGGACGTGACGACCGACGGCGTGATTGGCGCTCTGCTCGGTGGCGTGATCGCCGCCGCGGCCGTGCTCGAGCGCGATCTTGTGTCGGAGATCCGCGCCCGCCGGTCGGCGGCCTAGCACGCCGGTGGCACGTATTGCTGAAGGTGACGCCCGCGCCGTTATTCTCGCGCACGCCCGCGATCTCTTTCTCTCCGAAGGTGCGCAAAACGTCTCGCTGCGGCGCATCGCGAAGTCGGTTGGAGTCACGCCGATGGCGCTCTACCGCCATTTCGAGAGCAAGGCTGACCTTCAGCTCCAACTGCTCCGCAACGGATTCGCGACCTTCGACGACTATCTCGCGCGCAGCGACCAGGGGGAAACCGCAGATCAGCGCCTGGTGCTGCTGATCGAGGGGTTCCGCGACTTTGCTCTCGACGAGCCCGCCTACTTCGAGCTGATGTTTCTGTCGAGTCAGACGCCGGACGGCCTGCGCGATCGCCGCGAGCTGCGTATGGTGGCCCACCCCACCTTCCAGCGCCTGGTCGACTGCGTCGCTGCCTGTATTGCCGGCGGTGTCCTGGTCGACTGCGGCGCCGAATCGACCGCGCTCAATCTGCTTGCCCAGGCGACCGGGCTCATCGCGCTGCACCGCTCGGGCACGTTCCGCTGGTCGAGAGCCGAGGCGTGTCGTCGCTTTGACGCGGCGTTCGCCGCGACCCTCGATGCCTACCGCCCCCACTGAGATCGGTTTCGGCCGGCGGTTTCGAGGATTTCTCTTTCTGCTATATGCGCGGCATGGAAAAGCTCGTTTACTTGATTCGGGAGCCGGCGGAGTCGGCGGGACGTGCGATTCGGGAACGTTTGATCTCAGCGGCGTCCGACTTGGAAAGAGCCGGGGCGCGTCGGATTAGCGTGAACGTCAATGACGACGCCGTGGCAGAAGGAAAGGGCGTCACGATTGGCAAGCTCGATCCCCCAATTCGCGCGATGGTTTCGTTCTGGATGGCGAACTCAGACGATCGAGCCGGCGCGGAGGAGGTTCTTGCGGTGGGCGCCGCGTCGATCGACGGCTATCTGGTGGTCGAGTCGATCCCGATCGTCAACACCGCTCATCGCGCGCCGGTCGGGAAGCGCACACCGGGAGCGAGTCTGGTGACTTGTATCAACCGGCTCCCCTCGCTGACCCAGGAAGAGTTCTGGAGCCGTTGGTACGAGGAACACAAGGCCGTTGCGAAAGAGACCCAGTCGACCTTCGGGTACGTGCGCAACACCGTCGTCCGTCCTCTGACCGCGGGCGCGCCGGCGTGCGACGGCATCGTCGAGGAGCTGTTCCCGATC
>JANQHZ010000246.1 GCA_028282445.1 Candidatus Binatia bacterium
GACATCATGAGAACGGCGGGTCGCGTGGTCGATGCGTTCGTCGCCGCAGGGGCACCGTTCAAGCGCGCCACCGCTCCCAAGCACGTCGCGACACGCCCGGCCCAGCAACCCTTCCAGTAAGCGATCAGTCGCGCACCAACCGAATACGCCCGCTCAAGCGGCGGCCTCGCTGCGGAAGGGAGACAGCTCGCTCACTCCACAGCGCTCCGCGTAGGCGCGCGCTACGCCCGAACACTTGCGCAGCGCAGTACAGCTCAAACAAGCTTCGCCGTACGCCGCGAGCTCGGCTTCGATGTGTCGCATCGAGTAGACGCGATCCCCGGTGGCGTCGTCGAGGTAGTGAGATTCACCGAAGGTCGACCGACCGAAGTTCTTCGCCTCCGGATCTTGCAATACACAGTTGGGAAACGACTCGTAGGAAACACTCGCGCGCAGAGCCTCCGCCTGTCGCTTGAGGTCGAGGATCTGCGTCCGCACATCGGCATAACGCAGGGTCGCGATTTCGGCCCATCCTCCCCCTTTGCCGATGGTCGACGGAAAGACGAACTTGAAAGAGACACCAGCGCCGAAGCGCTCGACACCCGCGCGAAGATAGCTCGATAGCTGATCCAGATTGAGTCGACTGATGACGCAGTTGAGCATCACCCCAACCCCGGCGCCGAGCAGATTGGTCACCCCCTCCACCGTCCCGTGATGGTCGGACTCACGAACGCCGAAGATCGCTGCACTGGTTGGCGGGTCGAAAGAATGAAGGGACACGATCGCCCGCTCCAAGCCGGTATCGACGGCCCTTCCGGCAAAGTCTGGATCGGCAAAGGAACGTCCGTGGGTGTTGATGTCCCACGCCATGGAAAGGCTCGCGAGCCGTTCGACGATTTCCCAAAATCCGGGATGGATCGTCGCCTCCCCGCCGGTAGCGACGACTCGTCGAAAGCCGAGCCCGCGCAAGAACTCGGCGCGCCTGAGCAATTCAGCGGTCTCGCGAAAGAAGAGCGCCTTGTCTCCGGTGTTGCTGCACATCGGGCAGCGGTAATTGCACTGCTCGCCGAAGCGAAACAGCGCGGTACTGGCGGGTGTGACCTCGACGTACTCGGGTCTCTGCTTCTTGAAGAGCCTGGCTGTAGACCTCGCGCTGGTCGAGTCCGCAGCGGCTTCGTTGGTTCCGCTCAATTCGGCTCCGACTCGGCCGAGGCGTCGTCCGAGGGCTGCGCGCCCTCCGGCCGCGGCGGTCCCAGTCGACGATCGAGCTCGCTAGCCACGATCTGCTGGACGTGCTGGGAAACCAGTCCAACGACCATGTCGATGACGCGCTTCTCGTCGCCACCGTCCCGTCTCCCGCGGTCGCGATCTTGGCGCTCGTCCCGATGCTCATCGCGGCCGCGGTCGTCACGCCGGTCCCTTCGATCGTCCTCGTATCGTCCGCGGTGCTCGTCGCGCCTGCCATCACGTCCGCCACCGTCTCTACGATCGTCGTGACGGCCGCTGCCGCGACCGCGGCCTCCGTCGAGTTTCTGAACTTCTTTCTGCACGACGCGGCCGACCCGCTCGGTCACCAGCCTGGTCACGGTGTCGATCACGCGCTTCTCGTCGAAACGGCATCCGGCTTTCTTGCCGCGACCATTGCCCTTGCGCGCCTGCCGCGCGGCCTTTTCGAGCTTGCCCAGCCGCTTGAGAATCTTGCGCTCTTTTTTGGTCATACTCCCCCCGGGGACGACCGTTGCGCGCTTGCCACAGCGGCCGGTCGGCTTTGTCGTATGAGCGTCGAACTAACGTCAGTTTCGATCACTCAGGCTGGAAACGCAAGGCTCGAACAGGCCCCGAGAGGGACTCTGCGCCGGCGCATGACGATCGCCTATCCCCCTGAAATTTGGCTCTATTGACAGAAGTGAAGCGAGTTGGTGTACGGACCAATGGCCGCGACTCGCAAAGCGTCTCGAGCCTGGACGCGCTACACCTACCCGACGGTCGCGATCGTCTGCGGGGCTGCGGCCGGTCTCGTACTTCTGGCAATCATGTTCCTGTTGGGATCGCCGTTCTCCGGCGGCGCCACCTGGGATACCCCCGCCCTGATGGAGTACATGGACTGCTCCAAAGCCTCGATCTGCCGCCACTTCGCGGCGCAGGAGATGCAAATCGTCGACGGCGCCGGAGGGCACTTCGAGGTCACCGCCAACTCGATCGGATTCCGCGTCCCCGAGCCGCCCCCGATCGATCGCGATGCGGCAAGCCTGGTCGTTCAACTCTACGGTGACTCGATGATTCACGGGACCGGAGTCGACGACCGCGATACGATCGCACAGCAACTGCAGGAGATCCTCGCCCGCAAGTTCCCGCGGCGAAACACTTCCGTCATGAACTTCGGGATGCCGATGAACTATCTCGCGTCCCAGCTGAAGATCTACGAGACTTGGGGGCGGGACTACCGCCCCGATATCGTCGTATTCGAGTATCACGGCTCGATCCCGAGCCCGCGCGACATCAACTACCGGGTCAGGCAGATCCGCGAATCGACAATCGCCGGATTCCTCTTCAACTTCGGACTCGGTCGCGACTTCATCAACAAGTACCAGACGTGGTCGATCGGTTGGTTCGACCGAGAGGACGCCATCGAGGCACTGCGACCGGGAGTCGACCTCGTCATACGCGACCACCGCGGCCGCGGTGTCGGAGTCGCCGTGTTTTCCTTCGTCAGCGACTTCTCGGACCTCGACGCGATCTTCCCGAGCGACCTCCCTGTCGTCCGCATCGCAAGCGGTTTCGAAGGGTGGGAAGGCTATCGCGCGAGCGGTCTCATCATCCCGGGCGACGGCCACCCGAACCCGAATGGGACGCGCGTGTTCGCCGAAGCAATTGCCGGTGGACTGACGCCGCTCCTTCCCCGGGAGTAATCGCACTCACACAGCCCGCATGGACCCGCGCCTGTTCACCGACGGACTACTGCTGAGCTCGATCGCGGCGGTTTATCTCGTCCTTCTCCTGACCCGCGTACTGCGCAACTCGCCGCAACGGACCGGACTCTACCTCTTCGGCATCGTCATCGTCGGTAGCCTGTTGCGTCTGGCGATTTCGCGCGAGGCGATCCTCACGGCCTGGACCTACACACGCACCGTGCCGCTCGCCAAGGCCATCTCGGGCGGCGTCCTGTTCGAAATGCTGTCGGAGTATCTCGCACAGCCGCTGCACCTCACCGACCTGATCTTCGGCACCAACTTGGTGCTCGCTTGCCTGACCCCGCTGCCACTCTTTCTCCACGCCAGGTTCCTGCTCAAGGACACCCGCGTGGCTCTCGCCGCGGCGGCGTTTCTGGCGTTGCTCCCAGTCCACATCACCTTTGCGCGAAGCGACGTGTACTTCATCCAATCGCTTTTCTTTTCGTCGCTGGCGTTCGCCACGCTCTATAGCGCCCTCTCCGACGTGTCGAAAACCTGGCGCATCGGCTCCTTACTCTTTCTCGGCCCGCTGTTGTTCACGGTCTTTCTGGCGCGTCCACTCAACCTGATCTTCTACCCTCTCCTGCTGGTGTCGATTTTCGTCACGGTCAGCCGAGATACTCCGAACGAGAGACGATGGATCGCCGCCTTCGTCGTAACCGTCCCGGCCGTGCTGGACGTCTTGCTCAATCTGATGGTGGGTTACAGCTCGCAGGTCGAGGAAGGTCTGGGAGTGCGAACTCTCGTAAACGCAACGCGCATGCTGTTCCAACCCTACTTCAACACCATCATCAACCCGTCGGTGACCCCACTGCCCATTCCGCTCCTGATGGCGCTCGGACTCGCGACCCTGTGGCGCAACGGTCAGCGAGCGATCGCATTGTATCTGTTTGGGTGGCTGACCGCGTTCTTCGTCACCCACGCCTATATCGTCCCTTTCAGAACGACGATGATGGCGCGCTACCACCTCCACCTCGTCACCCCGGTCGTGCTGATGGCCGCGGCGTCGCTACCGTCGATTCAGGCCTTGCCACGCCCAGCTTGCATCGCCGTGGTCGCCTACCTCCTCGTCGCTCCCATCCTTCACCTCGGCTTCGAACGCGGCGTCGACTTCAGCATTCAGAAAGAGTTCGAGTTCCTCACCAGTCTGCGCCAGCAGATCCCGCAAGGCTGCACAGTGATCGAGTACGTGGGTCCGAGTAACTGCAGCCGAGGCGCCCGCGTCGAGAGAGTCGCCACCTACGCCGGTCACTCCCACAGCCGCCAATGGGCGACGCTCTCGCTGCTGGGAACCCCACTCCCGCAGATCGTCGAACGCACCCCGCCCAAGAACGCGATCAGGCTCGAAGACCTCGATCGGACGCTGGCCGGTCGATCCTGCGTCATGTACTACGAAGGCAACCTCTGTCGCTCGTTCGGCAAGAGTTGGCAGCAGCTCGCCCCCGCTTGCGAGGCTATGCATCGCAAGTTCGGTCTCGATGTCGCGGCCCAAGCAGAGTATACCGAGCACGTGTACGACCCGGCCGATGCGCGCGGCGGATGCAGCGAGTACGATCCGAACGCATACGGTCCCCCAACCGGCTTGGCGACTCCTAGATTATATCGCGTTCAAACAGCGCCAGCAGACGCCGGAACGAATCGATAGTGCCCAAGAAGCTTCCCAACCCAGCCGATGAGAAGTTGCGCGACGGACTCGACGCGCTCGACGACGGTCGGCGCGGCGACGCCCTCGACCTCGCCCGCGAGCTCGCCGGCGACGGCGACCGCGCCGTACGGTTCGCCGGGGCCCGCCTGCTCTACCTGCTGCGTGCCTATCGAGAAGCGCTCGAGACCCTGCGCCACCATGTCACATCGCGACCGGGCGATGCCTATGCTCACCGGTTGTACTTCGCCACCCTGAAACGACTGCGCTTCGAAGAAGAGGCCGGTCCCGCACTCGACGCGCTGTTGACGGTCGCCGACGACGCCGCCGTCCACCAAGCCGTCGTATCGCATTACAAGGGAACCGGTAGACCAAAGATCGCGCTGCGCCATATCGATCGAGTCATCGAACGCGACCGCGCGAATCCCGGGGTCTACCGGCTCCAATTGGCAATCGCGGCCGAGGCAGG
>JANQHZ010000262.1 GCA_028282445.1 Candidatus Binatia bacterium
CTACTCGCGCCATAGCTTCATGCCCGAGCACAAATCGCTCAACTACTTACCGACGATTCTGGGAAAGTCGGCCGCGGCGCGCCGCGGTGCGTACGAGGGTCTGTTCGTACGTGACGGCCGCTACCTCATGGAGGGGACGACCAGCTCGGTGTTCCTGGTGCGCGGCCAGGCGCTGCAGACTCCCCCTGTTGCCGGGATTTTGCCCGGAGTTACTCGTCGCATCATCAGCCGACTCGCTTCCGAGGAGGGCTTGCGTGTGGTCGAGCGGGATACTTCGGTTGGGACCATGAAGAAGGCGGACGAGGTCTTTCTGACCTCGTCGGTGGCGGAGGTGGTGCCGGTGACCCATCTCGATGAGAGCCCGATCGCCTCGGGTGAGCCCGGGCCGGTCACCAAGCTCTTCCAACGCAAGTATCGCCGTTTCGCACGCAAAGCCGCGGCCGCGGAACACGCCGCGACTCACCGCCCGTAGAGTCTTGTTGGTTTAGGAAGCGCCCGCGGGGCCTACCATCCTCAGCCTCAGCCTCGCCTCCGCCTTTGCCCTCATGAGAGGTTCAGTACCGTTCGGACGCCGTTCCCCTTGCGAAGGTCGTCGGCCGCGAGGTTGATCTCGCTCAAGGGGCGCCGCTCGGTGATCAATGCCTCCAGATCGAGCCGGCCTGCGCGCCACAAGTCGACGAAACGCGGGATGTCGCGCAGCGAGTTGCAGCTACCCAGGGTGCAACCGAGCAGCTTCTTTTCGGCGATGGTAAACAACGCGGCCGGGCTGATGCTGATCGATTCCTCGATTGGCGCCGCGCCGACGCAGACCGTGGTGCCGCCGGCCCTGGTCGCCCACACTCCGGCCTCGATCAGGGCCGAGCGCCCGACGGCGTCGAATGCGTAGTCGGCGCCGATTCCCCCGGTCATTTCCAGGACCCGGGCCGCGAGCTCTTCGGTTGTGGGGTCGATGGTGTCGGTGGCGCCGAGGGCGCTCGCGACCGTGCGCCGCGCCGCGATCGGATCGGAAGCGATGATGCGCGATGCCCCGGCCAATCGCGCGCCCTGCACGATCGACAGGCCGACGCCGCCGAGTCCCATGACCAGTACGGTCGCTCCCTCCTCGACCTGAGCTGTGTTGAGCACGGCGCCAACACCGGTTTGGACGGCGCAGCCGATGACGCAGACGACATCGAGAGGTACGTCGCGGTCGATCTTGACCGCGCCAGTTGCGGGCGTAACGACCTGCTCGGCAAAAGCCGCGACACCGACTCCGCGCAGTACCCTCTCCCCGTCGCGCGACAACCCGGTGCTGCCGTCCGGTAGCGAGTTGGTGGAGATACCGGCGACGTTGGCGCACGTTCCCGGCTCGCCGCGTAGGCAACCGTAACAGGTGCCGCACGGCGGCACCGGCGACAGGATGACATGGTCGCCGGCGGCGAGATGGGTGACTCCGGGGCCGACGCGGTTGACGACGCCGGACGCTTCGTGGCCGAGCACGACCGGAACTTCGGCGGGAAAGCTCCCTTCGATGATACTGAGGTCCGAGTGGCATACGCCACAGTGACGCACGTCGACCAGAACCTCGCCGTGACGCGGTTCGGCGATGTCGATATCGCCGAGTACGAGAGGTTCTCCCTGTTTCTCCAAGATTGCTGCTTTCACTTACGTACTCCTATCGAGCCTCTGCGGCGGAGGGGCTCAGTCTCGAAAGAAAAACTTGGCCACAGTCACTGGACCCGCCAAGCGGGCATATCAAAACAGAGGAAAGCGGAGACCGGTCGGGCTTGGCCCGTCCGGTCGAGCCCACCGGAGCGCGAAGCGCGCACGGGGGCAATTTTCGAAACAGATGAACACAGATCAACGCAGATGGGCGACACGCGCCGGCGGTTGAATCGATTGGGAGGCCTTACTCCAACGCGCGCGGGCGACGCATCCTCCTCCGCCAAGGCTTCGGAGGACAGGTTGCATCGTCCTGCAGGCCTCGGACGGTCTTCGCGTCGCGTCACCGCGGGGTTCCCTCATCGCACCGTGCGGAAGAACTTTCGGACGTCTTCGACGAATAGGTCCGGTTGCTCCATCGCCGCGAAATGACCACCGCGCGGCATGTTGGTCCAGTGCGTTACGTTGAAGTGGTTCTCCACCCACTTGCGTGGAAATCGCATGATCTCCTTCGGGAAGCGTGCGACGCCGGTTGGAACCTCAACTGCCTTTTCCAGAAGACCAAGCCGTCCGCCCTTGAACATCTCGTAGTACAGCCGGGTCGAGGAAGTGATGGTTCCGGTGACCCAGTAGACCATGATGTTGGTCAGGATCTCGTCCTTGCTGTAAACGCTGAACAGATCGCCGTCGCAGTCGCTCCAGGTGCGGAACTTCTCAGCGATCCAGGCGGCGAGGCCGGCCGGTGAGTCCATCAGTCCGAAACCCAAGGTTTGCGGCTTGGTTCCCTGAATCTTCTGGTAACCCGTTTCGTCCTTGTCCCACTGCTCCATCTCGGCGAGCGTTTCTTTTTCCTCGTCGCTCAAGGTCGCCGATGGGTCCGGAAAGGCCAACGGCATGTTGAGATGAATCCCGCAGACGTGTTCGGCATCAACCAGGGCGAGCTCGGTCGTTACGATCGATCCCCAGTCGCCGCCCTGCGCCCCGTAGCGATCGTAGCCCAGTCGTCCCATGAGGACGGCGAATGCTTCGGCGATGCGGCGCGGATCCCAACCGCGGGTCTTGGTCGGCTCGGAAAATCCGTAACCAGGCAGCGACGGGCAGATGACGTGGATGGCGTCCGCAGCTTCGCCGCCGTGCTCGGTTGGATGGGTCAGTGGCCTGATGACCTTGAGAAACTCGACGATCGAACCCGGCCAACCGTGTGAGATCAGCACCGGAAGGGCGCCATCGTGCGGCGACCGGGCGTGGAGGAAGTGAATCGACTGGCCGTCGATTTCGGTCTTGAAGTGGTCGTACGAGTTCAGCTCGCCCTCGTGTCGCCGCCAGTCGTAGCTGCCGCGCCAGTACTCGACCAGCTCGCGGATCGCTTGCAGCTCGGCGCCGTAGTCCCAGTCGCTCCCTGCGATCTGCTCTGGAAAGCGAGTTTGCCCGAGCCGCCGCTCGAGGTCGTCCAACGTGGTTTGTGGAATTTCGATCTTGAAGGGCTCGATCGCGTCCGACATCTGTTCCTCCCAAACATTTCCGCTCGGAAATGACTGCCGCTCCGAAGAATTGCGGCGGGACTCGACCCGCGATCGCTTGGCGGTCCTTCCGAGTTGGCAATCCTGCAGTCTGTACACGATCGGTGGACCGGTTCGCCAGGCCTCACCCGCCGGTAGTGTGCGCGATATTCGCTCGGGCGTGCATTCGGTTGTCGGATTGCAGTAAGGTTCCGGTTGCGCGGCCCCGGGCCGAAACGCGACTACCCAGCTTGAGGTCCCCGAATGACTGTTCCTGAAGAAGACTCTATCGAGCCCCGCGCGCTGCTGCTGGCCATCTTCGCCGGCATGGTGGCGTTCGGAGTCGCGTGCGCGATCTTCTGGTCGTTCGACTATCCGTGGACTCTGCGCGGCGACAACAAGGCTGTCATGTTCCCGATGAATGTGGAGGCTTTTCGCATTTGGATGTCGGGCCGGGTACCGGAGTGGACGGACAAGATCTGGGGCGGCTTCCCGCTGCTCGCAGATCCGACGACAATGGCGCTGTACTGGCCGAATTATCTCGGCTTTCTCGCGACGTCAGATCCATACCTGCGAGCGTACGACATCGCGACAGCATTGCACGGCGGCATTCTGGTGAGCGGAGTCGTGTACCTGCTTCGCGTTCTCGGAGTGCGGCCGATGGCTTCACTGCTGGGCGGGGCATTGATTTTCGCGGCGCCGATGCACGTTTGGTACGCGTCGTCGATGATCACCGGGTACGCACCCGTGACTTGGTGGCCGTGGTTGCTGGTGGCTGCCGAGTTGATCGGACGCCGCGGTCTGACCCCAGGACCCGTTATCCTCGGCTGGTTGTCCCTGGCATCCTGCGCCCTGGTATATCCCGAGTTCGCGCTCTACGGCGGCACGGTCGCGGTGTTGTGGTTGCTCGTACACAGCCGGCTGTCGGTGGCGCGTCGTATTGCCGCGGCGGTCGTCTTGCCTGCTGGCGGGTTGGCACTCGCGGCGCCACAGCTCTTGCCGACCGTGATGTTCTTTCCGGAAACGAATCGAGCCTCGATCGACGAGCTTCGCTACTTCGACGTCACCCAGATCTACTTCTCGGCCGACACCTTCCTGTATCCGGGCACCGAGGAGTTCATCCCGTCATTTCTCGGCGTCGCGACACTCGTTGTGGCCTTCGTCGGAGCCGTAAGCCGGTTTCGCCGCAGTCGATTCCTGGCTGTCCTGGCGCTAGTCACCTTTGTGCTCGCGCTCGGTTTCGACACTCCGCTATATCCGGCGTTTCGCGAGCTTCCCGGCTTCGAGTTGTTCCGCCAGGCGATGAAGTTGAAGCTACTCACCGAGCTTGCGATCGCCCTCTTGTTCGCGATCGGTGTCGATCACCTGC
>JANQHZ010000276.1 GCA_028282445.1 Candidatus Binatia bacterium
GAGTCTCGCTGCGGTGCACCGCGGCGGGATTGTCGCTGAGTCGAGGGTCGGCGCCACTGGCACAGCTCAGCTCCGTTCGCGTCCGGCGGTCGGGTCGCAGCGCTCGGCGATCAAGAGGAGCCCCTTGCTCTCGACGATGCGAACGGACTCTCCCGGCTCGGCGATTTGATCGGCCGCCGCGAGCCTGGCTTGCCACAGCGTCCCGCTCATCGCCACGGTGCCCTTTGGCTGCAGTGGCTTGCGGACCCTGGCGACCTGGCCGACCTGGGGGCCGTGGCGGGCGTCGGTTTGTCCGTAGGCGTCTCTCGTCAACGGGTAGAGCAGGGCATCCTTGACGATCCACCCGATCATGAGGACTGCGGCCCAAGGCCATTCGATCCACTGGGAGCGGTGCGCCCACCACAGCACGACGGCAAAGCAGGCTGCGCTCGGGATCTGTAGCAGCCAGTACTTGAGAGCGGTGGGCATCGCGATCAGCGGCGATCGAAGTAGTCGCGAATGCGAGCTTCCAGTCGATCGCGAACGTCGCGAAACGAGGCGAGGATGGTCTGGTGCGTTCCTTCGACGCCGGCCGGATCGCTGTGCGGCCAGTGCAGCTTCTCGACCGGGCGCGGAAACACCGGGCACACTTCCTCGGCGCAGAGCGTGATGACGGTGTCGATGTCGTCCACCGGAACGTCGTCGACGCTCTTGGAGTGATGGGTTGCGATGTCGATGCCGATCTCGCGCATCGCCTCGATCGCAAATGGGTTCACCACGGCAGGCTCGGAGCCGGCGCTGTAAACCGCGACCTCCGCCGGCGCGATACGCCGCGCCAGGCCCTCAGCCATCTGGCTGCGGGCCGAGTTGGCGACACACATAAAGAGCACGGCGCCCTCTTTCATCCTTGCCTCCCTTCGCGATGTGGCAGTTTCATCCAATACCTTCGTTCTCGTTGGACTCGCGCCCGGCGCTCGATTCGTTCTGCATGAGACGCACGACGATCTCGACTTCTTTGCCGTCGCGCCAAACGTGCAGCGTCGCTCGCTCGCCGTCTCGGTACGGTTCGAGTGCGAGCACCAGATCGTGAGACGATCGAACCTTCTCCGCACCGACCGCGATGATGATGTCGCCGAGGATGAGCTTTCCCGAGCGGGTTCGCCGCGTCGGCCGCAGGCCGGCGCGTTCGGCGGCACCGCCGGGATGGACGTTCAGAATCAGTGCGCCCTTGACGCCGAGCCGGCGCGCCATGTGACCGCTGGCGATGTCGATGCCGAGGCCCGGTCGCTGGATGCGCCCGTGTTTGATCAGGTCGTCGACAACCCATCGGACCGTCTCGGCCGGGATTGCGAAGCCGATACCGGCGTACGCGCCCGACGGCGAAAAGATCGCCGTGTTGACACCGACCAGTTCGCCGCGGCTGTCCAGCAGGGGGCCGCCCGAGTTGCCCGGATTGATCGCCGCATCGGTTTGGATGACGTTGCGGATCGGGATCCGCGTGCGCGAATCAATCTCGCGGCCGAGCGCTGAGACGACGCCGGTGGTGAGCGTGTGGTCGAGGCCGAAGGGATTACCAATCGCCATTACGAACTGCCCGACCTCGAGCTCCTCGTTGCGGCTGATCTCGAGCGGATGCAAGTTTTCTCGCGGAGCGTCGATCTTCAACACCGCGAGGTCTTTTTCGGGCGCGGCCCCGACCAGCTTTGCGTCCCACGTCGATTGGTCGGCTAGTGTGACTCGAGCGGAGCTGGCTCCTTCGATGACGTGATAGTTGGTCACCACGTGGCCATCGAGGTCCAGGACGAAGCCGGAGCCGCTGCCGCGCTCGACGCGCCGCGTGCTGAAGGTGAAGAAATCGCGACGCAGCGACACCGAGGTGATGTAGACGACCGATGGAGCGGCGCGACGAAATAGCTCGACCGTTGCCTGCTCGACGCGCTGGAGATCGCGGATGGTGTCGCGCTCGGCTCTTGCCGGAGAATCGCCGCCGCGCAGGGCGAAGCCGCCGATGAGGCCGAGCACGACGAGCAGGACGCTGCGTGCGTGGATCACCGAGATCCTCCAAGACTGGAGCGCCAGCGATGATCCAGGCGAGACAAGCGCTCGAGAGCAGCGAGTCTTGAAGACCGCTCGTCGGCGAGCGTTTGACGCGCCAAATCGATGCGGGCGGCGAGGGCGTTGCGCGTGCGTGACGTCACCTCGTGAAGAAGCCCTCGCGCTCTCACGCCGAGTCCGCGTCTCACCCCGAATCGTACCGCGAAGAGGTAGGCCGCCAAGATCAACGCAGCGTTGATGAGGAAATCGACACCGACGTACTCGCCTGCGAAGAAGCCGACCGCGACATTGTACAACACCCAGCCGGCGAGTGCGTAGACCGGCAGGTCGAGGATCCATCGAAAGAAGCGCAGGACGCTGCGTTCGGCCGCCGCTGGAAGGTCGCGCTCGAGCAGCGTCTCCCAGCTCTCCTCGACCGCGACATTGGCGTCGGCCCGCGCGCTCTCGAACGAGGGGAGTCCCAGACCGTCGGGCGATCCGGTCAGGCGTGCGGCGCGGACCCGCGCGCTCGAGAGACCCTCTTTGTACCACGAGTCGAACTCGCTCGCGGTCGGCATCAGGCCGGTAACGTCGGTTACGCGCCGGTCGCGCACGGCCTTCTGAACCTGATCGGCGGCGAGCGCGCTAGCCGCCGCGCCGGCGGCTAGCAAGGGATTGCGAGTTGCGAGCGCCGCTGCGGAACCGAGCCCAAGCGAACCCAAGCCGCCGGTGCGCAGCGCCCATCCTCCCGGACCGTCCCACCGTTTGGCTGCCTCGATCCATAGAAGCTCACGCAAGTCGGCGCTGCGCAGCTCGAGGCGAGTTGCGACTTCCTCGGCGCATCGCTCGACCAGAGATTCCAGGCCGGCGGTCGTTTCAGCAGGCAAGGCTTCGAGATCACTCTCG
>JANQHZ010000279.1 GCA_028282445.1 Candidatus Binatia bacterium
CTCGACCCGCTTCTTCATGCGGTTGCGATACGCCTGCTTGTCGGCCTGGGCGCGCGAGGCGCGAACGGCTGGGCCTTTGCGAGTGTTGAGCTGACGGAATTGTATGCCCGTCTCGTCGATGGCTAGAGCCATCTCCCCACCGAGCGCGTCGATCTCCTTCACCAGGTGGCCCTTGCCGATTCCGCCGATCGCCGGATTGCACGACATCTGGCCGATGTGGTCGAGATTGAGCGTGACCATCAAGGTCTCGCATCCCATGCGCGAGGCGGCGAGTGCCGCTTCGATCCCGGCGTGGCCGGCGCCGACGACGATCACGTCGAAGGTCTTTTCGCAGTACTGAGAGCTCATCGGTCGATGCGCCGAATCATGCGGCAAGCGGTCCGGAATTTCCACACGGGTCGTCCCACCTTCGTCAGCCTCTGCTTCGCCCCAGCCATTGCCCTCCATGTTGGAACTCATCCGCGGGGGCGATTCCGTGGCTTGACGCCAGGATTCGGTATCGGCTAGCAGCGCGTTATGGCGGTCTCGCACTCGAGCAGCGGCGAGCTCGAGCGATCGAGCGTTGCAGGGTCGACGATGCGAAGGCGCTCATCGAGGTGGTGGGTCGTCCTCGCGGTCGGATTTCTGACGTTTTCTGCTACTTTCAGCGCGATGGCGCCGGTCGGTGCGTGGCCCAACGAGATTCACGGACGGCGCGCTTGGCTGGAGAACGACCCGGGGTCGTTCTACGTCGCATCGGCGCACGAGCTCGCCTGGGGCGAGTCGCCTCTTTTCTTGGGCCACCCCGGCGCGACCCTGACGCCCTTGCTGTGGGGAGTTCAGTCCGCGTTCTACCGCGTCTCGGGCGAGACGGAGAAGTCGTTCACCCGTTTCACGGCTCAGAACCTGCCGACCGTCTTCTTCTTGTCGAAGTTGACAATGACCTTTCTCCACCTGCTTTCGTTCGCTGCCCTCTTCGCACTAGCCAGGCGGCTGCTCGACGACGACGCAGCGGCGACGATTGCCACCCTCGCGTACGCGACCTCGTTACCCGTTCTGTATTTTGTCTCGCGCATCTCGGTCGAACCGCTGCTCGTGACGTTCTTCGCCCTCTCCTTTGTCGCGGTCTGGCGCTACCAGGACGCGGCTCTAAGCGGCCGCTCCGGCTCGGCGTACGCTCTCAGCGCCCTGGCCGGCTTTGCCGCGGTATCGGGCGCTGTCACCAAGCTGAACTTCTTGGGGCTCCTTCCCTTTTTCTTGGGGTTCTACGTGATCCGAGGCCGCGCGAGTCGGATCGAGCTTCGTACCCGTACAATCGCGTTGCTCGCCTTTGTGAGTGCGAGTGGTCTCGCACTCGCGTGCTACTCACAAGTCATCGACTGGGGGGTCTTCGCCTCGTTTTGGGGCGGGATGGCCAAGAAACGTCTCGTGTTCCAATGGGAGCTCGCCGATTTCGTCCCGGGTCTCGAAGCGCGCCGCATCCTCCTCGCCGCGGAGCTTCCATTCTTCATCGTCGCGTCTGTGAGCTGGGGGCTCTACCTGCGTACGGCCGAGGACCCCGATCGGGCGATGTGGTTCAGCGCTTACATCATCTACCTCCTTCTCCTCTTCGCCTACCGAATCGTCGCCGAGGGCAACTTCCTGCCCTTTCACTATTTTCTCCCAGCGCAGGCGGCGCTCTCGGTTTTTTTTGGGTGGGGCACGCTGCAGATCGCGAGGAAGATCGGAGTCCCGATGGCCGGAACGGCTGCCACCATCGGCTTGATCGCCTGGCTCGGATTGCATCACGCCGTCGGGGTCTGGACGGCGATCGAGTCTCGTCTTCACGATGCCGCTGTGTACGCGGATCACCGACCCGCTTTCGCGCTTTTGCGGAGGCTAGGTCCGCGCGAGCGGGTCGGGGTGGCCACCCCGGCCGGCGTCCCGCAAGGTCGGGGTTCCCTTTCGCAGCTGAGTCCAGGCGTCGTGGCGTTGCACGGAATATTCTATCCGCTGCCCTGGGATCCCCGCCTGTCGATTCTGGGCAGGGAGGTGTCGGGTCTCTTCGCGCCGGTCGCCTACGAGGAGATCGCATCCTCGCCGGAGCGAACCTTCGTTCCGCTTTTCAAGGCTGAAGCCGCGATCGTACCGGCCGCCAAGAGCGCCCCCCCCTGACGCCACCGCGCGTTGCGAAGGGACCTGAGACGGCGGTGCACGCTCACCTGGGCTTGCGGCGGCGCCCCCTGTGAGGCTACTCAGGCGCTGTGAACGACGCCGAGTCCGCCAATACAGGTTCCAATTCGAACATCAGAACGGCGGTCATCGTTCCGTGCCTCAACGAATCCGCGACGGTCGGCAAGGTGGTGCGTGACTTTCGCGTCGCACTACCCGAAGCCACGGTCTACGTGTTCGACAATAACTCGACCGATGACACCGCCGCGCAAGCCGAGGCCGCCGGCGCTGTGGTCGTGCCATCGCCGCGTCGGGGCAAGGGCAACGTCCTCAAGCACGTGGGAGAGGCGGTCGACGCCGATCTCTACGTCATGGTGGATGGCGACGACACCTACCCGGCGAGCGCCGCGGCGATGATGATCGAGCGGTTTCAAGCCGACGGGCTGGACATGCTGGTCGGCAACCGTCTCGGCGAGTACCAGACCGGCTCGTTTCGCGGCTTCCATCTCTTCGGCAACCGGGTGATCTCGGGTCTGATTAGCCTGCTATTTCGCACCCGGCTCGAGGATGTGCTGTCCGGCTATCGCGTCTTGTCCGGACGCTTTTTCGACATCGTCTGGCTCGATCGTGGCGGTTTCGAGGTCGAGGTCGAGATGACGCTGCAGGCTCTCAGCAAGCGCCTGTTGGTGGGGGAGGTCCCGATCCAATATGGCGCCAGACCCGACGGCAGCGAGTCGAAGCTGAGCACCTGGAGCGACGGCCTTCTGATCCTGCGATGCATCGGGATGCTGTCGCGGCACTACAAGCCGCTGGTCTTTTTCTCCGCGCTTGCGGTCGTCTTCGCGATCGCCGCGGTCGCCAGCGGGATCGGCCCGGTGCTCGAGTTCATCGAAACCGGGCTGGTGTTGCGCATTCCGAGGGCCATTCTGGCCGCTGGTCTTGGGGTGGTCGCGGCCATCTCGTTCGCCATCGGGCTGATCCTCGACACGATGGCGCGGTTCCATCAGGAATCGATCGAATTGTGGAAGCGCCATTTCGGGAAGCTCCGCTGAAATGACGCGGGAGTTCGAGGCGCCCGACCTCATCGAGGTGATGGAGGAGGCGGTGCGCTACAATCGTTTCCTGATCGAACAGATCGCCGATGGATGTGGCGATGCCGCAACCGTCCTCGATTTCGGAGCGGGCAACGGCCGTTTCGCCTCTGGGATGCTGGATCGGGGTTGGCAGGTGCACGCGGTCGAGCCGGATCCGGGGCTACGCGAGCGTCTGCGCTCTCGCGGCATAGTTGCCAGTGAGAGCCTGGAAGCGCTCGAGACGCGAAGCTTCGAAGCGATCTACTCGGTCAATGTGCTCGAGCACATCGACGACGATCGCGCCGTGCTTGCTTCTCTGCACGACCTTCTCCGTCCCGGCGGTCGCCTTTTTCTCTACGTTCCCGCGTTCGAGGTGCTGTTTTCCGCCAATGACGCGCGCGTTGGGCACCGCCGGCGCTATCGCCTGGGCCCGCTGGTCGGCGCGGTCGAGGCGGTCGGGTTTCAGGTCCGGCACGCTCGCTACGTGGACTCGGCCGGCTTCTTCGCTGGACTCTGGTACCGCTGGTTTGGAGATCCGGAGGGTGGACTGAACCCCGCCGCGGTGCGTCTCTACGATCGCGCCGTGTTTCCGATCAGTCGCCTGCTCGACCGCGTGTTCGATCGTTTCGTGGGGAAGAATCTCCTGATTCGCGCAGTTCGGCCGGCTCGAGGATGAGATTCACGAAAAGCCCGTTGCCGAGTAGATTCTCGAGCATCAGCAACGCCGAGGTGGCAGCGACGACGAGCGGGCTCCCGTCCATTCGTTCTCGATCCAAGCGGTCGAACCAAAGGTCGGAGATGTCCAAACCCGCGCGATCCGCCATTAGACGCAGGCCGCGCCGGCTGAAGAACGCCAGATGATGCGGCTCGTGGCTGCGTCGGGCCGGGTAGCTGACCCGCCCGCCGCTCCCCCGGAACGCCAATTTTCCGAGCCGCGGAACGAGACTGTCCTCATGGATGGTCTGGATGTAGATCCTGCCTGCTGGGGCGACCAGAGCGGCAAGATCCACCAGTAGCTGCGCCGGCGCAGGAACGTGCTCGAAGACGTCCCACAGGGTGATCAGGTCGAACGGTCCCTCCGCCTGAGGAAGGCACGCGCGCGCATCGCCGACGTGGATGCGGGCGTCCGGATTGCGAGCAGCCGCCTCAGCCGCACGGTCCGGATCGAGCTCGATTCCCTCTCGTCGCGCATTGGGGAGGCGTTGTCCGACGAACTCGAGATAAGCGCCGTTGCCACACCCGACGTCGAGCACAGACCCTACGCCCGTGTCGGCGGTGTCGATTCGGTTCGCAAGCCCCTCCCAACGTGTCCGATCGGCGTCCGTGTTGGCGAAGTACGAGACCGGCTCGAACGACACCGTAGCGGATCGGATCAACGCGTCGCTCGACCAACATCCGCAGCCGGGGCACTCGAACAGGCGGTAGTCGCCGAGATCGATGCGCATCGCGGCCGGCCGATGCCGGCAGACGGGGCAGGTCGATCCCCCTTCCGTTACCAGGTCCTCGAGTACCTCGACGTTCTCCATCGTACCGCCTCGTCAGTTGAAGGTGCTCGGGTTGGTGACCTCGCTCGGTCCGGCCAGGGTATAGGCTGCCATTCCGCCGCTCGAGTATAGAAAGCGAAGGCCGCCCGCCCTAGAGGGCTCGGCTAGTCGAATCTTTTTTTCCAGCCCGGCGGCAAAACGCGGCCCGTCGACCACGACCGTAGTGAATCCCATCTCCCTGAGCTGACCGGCGGCGACGGGGTCGGGTAGGCGATCGATCAGCTCGCGTAACCGGTTGCGAGCGGCGGTGTCGACGTAGGACCCGAAGCAGGCTGACGTCCTGCGGCGGTGATAGAAGGTCCGCAGAATGCGCCGGGGAGAACGGGAAAGGCTGAAGGCCTGGTTGTTGTCGAATGGAACGTCGAGGATCGGCCCGCTGTTGCCGAGCTGATCGAGCACAGCGAAGAACTCGATCACTTCGTTTCTCGCCGCTACCAATGGAGTTCGCCACGTGTACGGGCGTCCCAGCCCGATCGCGGCGGGTCGCGTCACATCGACGAGTGCCGCGAGTACCAGAACGACGGCGACCGGCATCGAATATCGCGGCACCGCGCGTACGATGGCCGCCGCCCCCAGGCCCGCCAGCACACACCCCACCAGAATGACCCCGGCGTTCAGCCGTCCGATCACCCGGACTGCATCGAGTCCCGGAATCACGCCGGCAAGCAGAGTGTAGAGATTGGGGAGCTCGAGATCCGGCACTAGCAGCTGCACGATCTCGTTGACCTGCGACCCGGTTGCGACGACGGCGAGAAAAAGCGCGGCGGCGGTCAGAATCCTGCGGGGATCGTGGCCGCTCCGGCCGAAAACTCTCTTGCGTCCGAGCACCAGAGCCGAAGTTGCCAGGACGATGAGGAGCCAGCCCACCGGCGTCGCCGGCGTCGGGTTCAACCAAGACCACCCCAGGGGTGGATCTAGATCGAGCAGAAGTCCCTCGCTCGGCGACGGTTTCCACTTGGAGAACGACAGATCGACCACAGCCCGCTGCAGGATGGGCGCGCTCGCTCTCGCTTCGAGGTAGGGGGCGAACAACAGCCAGCCGGCGAGCAACATCGCCACGGCGACGAATACGAGCTGCGAGGCTCGGACACTGCGCAACCGGTATCGCCCCAATAACCATGCGGCATACGGCAAGCCGAGGAACGCGGATGCCAGCAAACCGTAAAAGGTCGCCCAGACCTGGAGGGAAATGGCCAAGGCCAATCCGAGCGCATCCCGCCACCGGCCGTTTGCGAACAGTCGCTGCGAGAAAAGAATCGCGAATACGGTCCATGTCACGTCCCACTCGGCGGGGTGCGCGAGGTGCGCAAGGCGAATGTGCGAGAAGCCGAAGAGCAGGCCGGCGACGATCCCGGCCGCGGTAATCCCTGTCCATTCGACGACGAGCAGGTACATCGCGGCCGCGCCGACCAGCGAGAGCATCACCAGGGCGAGGTTGTAGGTCAGGATGGGATCGCCGGTAGCAAGGTATCCGGGGACGGCGAGGAGTCCCAGAGTGATCATCGGAACGCCTAGCGTCAGGGATTTCTCCTGCGGCGCGCAATGTTCGGTGTCGAACATCCGCAGCGGATCATGCACCAGAGTCTGTGCATGGCGCGCCACCAGCCAGGCTTCGAAGTTTACGTCCGCTTCGACAAACGGCTTCCACGCCGGGCCCCGGATGACCGCGGGCACCACTCGTTCCGCGCCCGCTTCCCATACCGGAGCGTAGGTCGGGATCGCGGCCAGTGAGAAGATGACGAAGGCCAGCGCGAAGCGAGCGAGCGGCAGCCACACGCCCTGCTTGCGACGCGCCGTTTGCGCGTCGGCGCTCACCGAGGATTACCTCCCGGAGCTGTCGTCGCGGGCTCAGAAACCCCGCGTTCCGGTCGCTTCGCTGGCTGCATTGTGCGGGTCTTCGCCATGCCGGTCCCCGGCGTGCCTAGCAGATAGAGACTTCCGGTAGTAGCCGCGGAGCCGGATCACGAACGTGCCGGCGGCCGCATCGACCTACAACAGATGTACGCGCGGTTCGTCCGCGGTCACGGCGTTGTAGAAACGACGATCGGCGGTCCAGAGCTCTGTATCGAGGATTTCGGCCAGGGCGAGATAGAAACAATCGTACGCCTGCGGGCGGTCGTATCGACGGGCAAGCTCCCAGCCGAGTTGTAGAAGGCCTGCAGATGCCGGCAGGTGAATCGGCATCGCCAGGAGTCGATCGCGCGCCGTCAGCGCCGCACCGTCGTTCAGGTCGCCTCGCACGACCATGCGACGAAGCGCCGAAACGACCTCGAAAACGAACAGCGGAGGAGCGACCGGGCGGCGCCCGTCGCGTGCCCACGAACGCCATAGAGCGCGTGCCTCGTGACTACCGCTTTCGTTGACTACCAGCTTGAGAGCGACGCTTGCGTCGATACTCACCCGCTTCTTCGGCAACGCGATTCTCCCGCACTTCGAGCAGGGCGTTGGTCGATTCAACGCCGCCTTGCGGTTCCAGTAGGGTCCGCTCGGTTTGCTCGAGCCAATAGACCATCTCCGCTTCGGGTTCGGCGTGTCGATCCTCGTGTGCTTCGAGCCGATCGAGGTCTTCGATGCTCACCAAAGCCGCTTTCGGGCGCCCGTGCGACTCCAGCACGATGCGGTCCTTGCCGTGGGCGACCTGGTTGATCATCGCCGACAACTGGTTGCGTGCCGCGGACAAGGGCATTCTCTTCATTGGAGATCAATTACACTAATTTGGCTAGAATTACGAGTGAAACTGACGGCGCCGGCGACTGATGAACGGCGGAGCGTCCAGAAAGCGATCGACCGAAGACGGGGAGGAGAATTCGGGGTATCTTGCCCAGGCGCCGACGTGTCCAGTGCTCGAGTGGCGGACGCCGTTCGGTTGGCGATCGCGATGCCTGACGCCGTTGTCTATATCGCCGCGTCGATCGCGGTCATGGGGCTGGTTTTCTGGTGTGCGACGCTGTCCCTTGCCGTCATCGCCGGCCGGCGGCTTCGCGACTTGAGTGAGGTGGAATCGCCCGCCCCGGCGACGTGGCCGCGGGTGAGTGTGGTCATTCCGGCCTGTAACGAGGTCGGTAGCCTCGGCGTCGCGGCCCGCGCGCATCTGGAGACGTCGTACCCGGACGTCGAGTTCTTGCTGGTCGACGATCGGTCGACCGACGGTACCGGCGCCCTGGTCGAGTCGCTTGCGCAGGGCGATCGGCGGATTCGTCCGTTGTACATCGACCGCCTGCCGGACGGCTGGCTCGGCAAGGTTCATGCCCTGCAGGTAGGATGGGAGCACGCCGGCGGGGATTGGGTGTTGTTTACCGACGCCGATGTTCGGATCGCGCCCGATACGCTCAAACGGGCGGTGTCCCTTTGCGAGCACGAGCGGCGTGACTTCCTGACGGTAATTCCGCGCTTTCTTCCGATCGGGCCGGTGGTAGACGCGGCGGTCACCGCGATGGCGCGTGCGGTGTTCGGCGGCGGACAGGTGTGGCGGGCGGAGGAACCGGATTCGCGCCAGGTCGCCGGCTTCGGAGCCTTCCTGCTGGTTCGCCGCGCGACCTTCGAGCGTACCGCGGGTCTCGAGTACCTGCGCATGGAGGTCGCGGACGATCTCGGCATCGGCCAGATCATCAAGCAAGCCGGCGGCCGCCTTGCGGTCGTCACCGCGCTCGACCACGTGGGGCTGCGTTTCTACGAAACTCTCGCCGACATGCGCGGCAGCCTGGAGAAGGGTGGTTTCGGCATCGTCGGACGCTATCGCCTGTCGCGACTGGCCGCACTCTGCCTGCTGTCGCTTACG
>JANQHZ010000237.1 GCA_028282445.1 Candidatus Binatia bacterium
TTGCTCGCCGAGCTCGATGGCTTCGACCCCAGCAAGGGCATCGTTCTGCTTGCTGCGACCAATCGGCCGGAGATTCTCGATCCGGCACTGCTGCGTGCAGGGCGCTTCGATCGCCAAGTGCTGGTCGACCGACCGGACAAGGTCGGCCGCCTCGCCATCCTCGAGGTCCATGCCAGGAAAATCGAGCTTGCGACAGACGCCGAACTGACCCAGGTGGCCGCGCTGACGCCGGGCTTCAGCGGTGCCGATCTTGCCAACCTGGTCAACGAAGCCGCCATTCTCGCAACCCGCCGCAACGCAGAGGCCGTGACCCTGGCCGATTTCACCGCAGCCATAGAGCGAATCGTAGCCGGCCTCGAGAAACGCAGCCGTCTGCTGAATCGTGCCGAGCGCGAACGCGTCGCCTATCACGAGATGGGCCACGCCCTGGTCGCTTCGGCCCTCACCAGCACCGACGCGGTTCACAAAGTTTCGATCATCCCGCGTGGTGTCGGCGCACTGGGCTACACCATCCAGCGGCCAACCGAGGACCGTTTCCTCATGACGCGGCAGGAGCTCGCGGACAAGATGGCCGTGCTGATGGGCGGCCGTGCAGCCGAAGCCCTGGTATTCCACGAGATATCCACCGGTGCCGCCGACGACCTCGACAAAGTGACCGACATCGCCCGCCATATGGCGGCCCGCTATGGTATGGAGGAAGCACTGGGTCAGGTCGCCTATGACCCACAGCGTCAGGCCTTCCTCGGCGACGGTGCGCTCGGCTGGTCACCGCGCGAGTACAGCGAGGACACGGCGCGGGAGATCGACCTTGCGGTACGGGCGATGGTCGAGGAGGCCTTCGATGCAGCCACCGCCGTTCTAACGCGTCGACGCGAGGAGCTCGAAGCCGGCGCAGCCATGCTGCTGGAACGCGAAACGATTACGCCTGACGACTTCCCCGCGCTCAAAAACCAGGCCGCACCGGAACAATCGGCCGCCTAAACCGCCTGCTCCTTCGCCAGGCGGCTGAGGAGGTGGAAGTAGCTGTCGACGCCCTGAGCGCCGGTGGAGAGATAGCGCCGATTGAAGACCATCGCCGGGACACCGGTGATACCGCGCGCGACCCAATAGCTCTGTCGCTCCCGCACCGCTTCGGCATAGCGGCCCTCGGCCAGTACGGCCAACGCCTCTTGCCGATCAAGACCGACGCTCTCTGCCACCGCGGCCAAGACCTCGGGATCGTGAAGATCGCGTCGCTCGGTAAAGTAAGCAGTAAAGAGCGCCAGCTTGAGCGCCTGACCGCGACCTTGTCGCTCGGCCCAGTGCAGCAGCTGGTGGGCTCGGAAGGTGTTCACCATGCGCATGTCGTCGCGATAGTCGAAGACGAAACCGAGTGCCTCTCCCAGTTGGGTCAGGCGGGCGCGCGATTCTTCGCTCTGCTCACGTGTTGTGCCGTACTTGGCGGCCAGGTGCTCGCGCAGGTTCTCGCCTTGCTCGCTCATGTGGGGGTTGAGCTCGAAGGGGTGCCAATGAACCTCGGCCACGAGATCGCTCAACATCAAGGCACGTTCGAGCTGCTTGTAGCCGATCACACACCACGGACAGACGACGTCAGAGACAATATCGACGCGGATTGGGTCCGCGACGCTCTCGACTTCGGCCCGCCGAAGGCTCTCCATCATATTGTTTATCCTTGTTCCCGAAATAGCTGGCGCCTGCCCC
>JANQHZ010000294.1 GCA_028282445.1 Candidatus Binatia bacterium
GGCGACGAGCGCAGCGAGCTTGTCCTTGACGCGCTCTCGTCTCCGTGCGACCACCACCACCCCTAAGTCACAGCTGTCCACCAAATCGGGGCAACTCCACCAATTCCGTGACGAGAAGATCGACAGCCCCTGGAAGGGCGACGGGATTCTTCGACTTGCGGGAATCGAAGTGACCCACGACCGGCGTGTCCGACCGATTGCGCAGCCGCCTGATGACGTTGTAGCTCATCTGCTGACAGTTACGGGGGGAGCGAATGGCAGACTGGGGGGTGGGTCGGTCGGTTGCGTTGTTGCTCGCGTGGGGCGTGTTGCCTTGCGTCCTGCCAGTGCTGCATGCGCAGGAAGGCGAGCGGCAAGGCGGGGTCGAGGAGATCGTGGTGCGAGCTCGTCGGCGTGCCGAGCTCTTGGAGGACACGCCCGTGTCGGTGACCGCCTTGAGCGGTGAGGTGTTGCGGGCTACGCAGGCCGAGTCGCTCGAAGATGTTGCCGCTCTCGTGCCGAACCTGACGATCCTGTCGGGACGCAGCTCGCAGGACGCTTCGATCGTCATCCGTGGAGTGGGCGCTTTTCCCTTCATCTACTTCGACCAGGGCGTCGGCGTGTACGTCGACGGCGTCTATTTGTCGCGCCAACAGGGCTCGCTGCTGGACATCGTCGATTTGCAGCAGGTCGAGGTCTTACGCGGTCCGCAGGGTACCTTGTTTGGCAAGAACACGGTTGGTGGCGCGATCAACATCACGACGACGCAGCCGAAGAACGAGCTCGAGGGCTTTGTACAAATTCGCGGGGGCAACTTCGGGACCTTCGACACCAAGTCGACGCTGAACATTCCGATCGACCACGGTTGGTTCGAGGACAAGCTGGCGATGCGCTTTACCTTTGCCAACTTCTACAACGACGGCTACACCAAGAACCGCATCGGCGATCGCCATTCGGATCGCAACTCGCTGAACTTCCTGGGGTCGGCTCGTCTGCAGGCGACGGACGATCTGGTATTCACCCTGGCCGGGAGTTGGACTCGCGAGCAGAACCGAGGCTTGGGCGGCCGCTGTGTCGTCATCCAGGAAGACGGTTTCGACGCGGCTCCCTTTATCAATCAGGACTACCCCGGATTCTACGATGCTTGTCGGCGGTCGCGGAACTATCGATTCAGCTCCGATCTCAACGGATTTGCCAATTCGATCAGCTACGGAATCTGGGGGATCGCGGAATGGGACCTCGGTCCGCAGTGGTTCTTCGAAGCGGCGAGTCTGCGTTACACGGGATCCTGGCGCGAGCAGGAAACGGCAATCCGTGACGATGCCGAGATGACGGAGTTCCCGGTTTTCACGATCGCGCAACTCGGGGAGGACTCCATTGCTGCCGGAGAGCCGCAAGACGCCCGACAGATCCAGCAAGAAGTCGTGTTCAACGGGGAGACGCTGGACGGTCGACTGTCGATCGTCGGCGGCGTGTTCACCTTCTGGGAGGATGCGCAGACCAACACCGGGCTTCGTTTCATGACGGGAAACGCCGTCATCGACAGTGTCGCGGTCAATGGGACTACCGACAACTTCGTTGAGACCGACAACTGGGATTGGGCGATCTTTTCGCAGGCGGTGCTCGACATCACCGATTGGCTGAGCGTGACGGCCGGTATCCGCTACACCCAGGAAAGCAAGAAGCTGGTGCGGGCTCTCGATAACGCCCTCTTCGACGAGGACGAGGACGGCGATCCGGTGCCGGTTGGGGAAGGAGTGCAGCCGTACCCGGTCATTCCGCGCACTTCGCTCTCCGATCGCTTCGATGCGTGGACTCCGTCGGCAACGGTTTCGCTACGGGCCCCCGAGGACCTCTTGGAAGACCTCGAGGTTTTCGACCATCTCATGGGATATTTCACCTACTCGCGCGGCTTTCGCGGTGGGGGATTCAACGGCGGTGCGCGAACCGATACGGCGGAATCACTGGCCTCCTTCGAGCCCGAGTTCATCGATTCGTACGAGATCGGCATCAAGACTACCGCGTTCGATCGCCGACTGGCGCTCAGCACTTCGATCTTCCAGATGGATCGCAAGGATCAGCAGGTGCCGCAGATCGTCAGCACCGAGTGCGATACGCCGCCCTGTCCGACCGATGTATTTACGCGCAACGCCGCCAAGAGTCGCAGTCGCGGAGTCGAGGCGGAGCTGATGATTTTGCCGTACCCCGGTTGGTCGCTGAACGGTTCGTTCGGCTATGTCGAGGCCAAGTTTCTCGACTTTCCCGGCGCGCAGGACCTTCGCACCGGCGAGGAGATCAATCGTGGCGGCGAACGCTTTCCCTTCTTACCCGAGATCCAGGGCAACCTCGGCCTGCAGTACGTGTTGGGTCTCCCCGAGATGCCGGCGGTCTGGCTCGACGGTGACCTCACGACTCGGGCCGACTGGTACTACGAGAGCAACGTGATCAATTGGGCGCCCGAGCTCCCCGAGATTCGTCAGCGCGGGTACAACCGGATCAACCTGCGCATGTCGTACGGCTTCAACGACGGTCGCAGCCAATTCGCCGTGTGGTCGAAGAACGTCACCGATGAGGAGTATTTCAAGAACACCCTCGCCTGGGGACGACTGACCGGCACGGCGGTCCGGTACTACGAGCCGCCGCGAACTTACGGGGTCGAAGTAAGCCATTCCTTTTAGTAGAGATATCGCGGCTCGCTCGAGGAGGCGTCGCTCCACTCGTTCGGTGTGGGCGGCAACCGCGACGGCAGAGGGATCGCTATTGAGTAGTCAGCAGGAAGCCCGCGCACGGTCGGACAACGGGGGGCGGCGCATGGGTCCGGTTGCGAGCGCCCATTGGCTTCTGCGTATCGCGTGCGCCTGGTGTTTTGTCGGACACGGGGCGTGGGGCCTCTACCAGAAACCGGGCTGGCTTCCGTTCTACCAGGTCTTCGGTATTCCCGAATGGATCGCCTGGCCGACGATGCCGGTTGTCGGCGCTGTCGATATCGCGCTCGGGGTGATCGTGCTGTTCCACCCCAATCGCGCCCTGCTGCTGTGGATGGGGTTTTGGTGCGTTTTCACCGCCTTGTTGCGTCCGATGGCCGACATGGGGTGGTGGGAGTTCTTCGAACGAGGCGGGAACTACGCGCCGCCGCTCGCGCTCTTGGCGTTGTCGCTTGCACACCCGGGCATCGGCTGGTGGGGCGCCGTCCGGCCGGTCGCCGGCGAAATGACCGACCGCATCCTGTCGTCGGCGCGTTGGATCCTTCGCATCGGCATCGCGGCGCTGCTCATCGGGCACGGCGCCTTCGGTGCCTTCGAGGTGCGTCCGATGCTCGTCGACCACTGGGCGTCGATCGGCCTGGCGATCGACCCGGCGATGTTGCGGGTCGTGGGGTGGGCCGAGATTCTCGCAGGGGTGGCGGTGCTGGCCGTGGAATCGACCCCTTTGCTGATCGCGGTCGCCGTTTGGAAGACTCTGACCGAGTTGTTGTACCCGCTGGCGGGCTCGGCGATGGACGTGTTCGAATGGGTCGAACGCGGGGGCGACTACTTCGCCCCCCTGGCCCTCATCTCCCTCGCGGCCGTCTATGCCCAGCCGCGCAGCCGGGCAACGGCGCTACACGTCTAGGCAGATTGGCGCGACGCTTCGCCGGCTTGCTCGGACCGCTTGGTGGTGTCGTGCTCTACTACCCAGCCGAGATATCGCTCGACGCCCTTCAGTACGAGGTCGGCACGCAGCGAGGGGAAGATCTCGAAGGCGTGCTGGGCGCCGGGAATCTCGGCGTACACTACCGGCTCCTTTGACACTTCGCGCATCATCTGAGTGAATTTGCGGGCCTCCTCGACCGGGACGAGCGTGTCGTTGGTGCCGTGGATGATCAAAAACGGCGGTGCGTCCTCATGGATCCGACTCATCGGTGAGGCGGCCTCGTATTCCTCGCGAGATTCTTCGAGGGACGCCTTCATGACCTGCTTCTCGAGAATCCTGGCGAGTCCGGCATTGGGCCAGTGTCCGTAGCGATTGGTGAAGTCGTACACGCCATAGAACGGAACGCATCCAATGACCGAGGTGTCGACGTCTTCGAACCCCGGCTGGTACGCCGGATCGTTGGCGGTCAAGCCGACCAACGCGCACAGATGTCCTCCGGCCGATCCGCCGGTCGCGACGATGCGATTCGGGTCGCCGCCGTACTCGCGGATGTTTTCACGAATCCAGGCGATCGCCCGTTTGAGATCGATCAAGTGCTCGGGGAAGGTGGCGTGAGGGCTCAGCCGATAGTCGACCGAGACGCAGACCCAGCCTTGGCGCGCCATGCGGCGCATCAGCGGCACGCCCTGCTCGTTCTTGGTCCCGATCACCCAGGCACCGCCGTGGATTTGCAAGAGCACCGGACAGTTCTCCGGTTTGTCGAGGCCGCGGTAGACGTCGAGCTTCAGGTTGATCGCGCGCGTCCGCGCGTAACGT
>JANQHZ010000365.1 GCA_028282445.1 Candidatus Binatia bacterium
CCGCACGCGGGTCAAGGCGGTGATCGACGAGTTGCGAACGAACCCAACTCCTCTGGGTTCGAGCAAGCTCCGAGGTCGGGAGAACGCGTACCGGGTTCGAGTGGGAGACTATCGGATCATCTATGAGGTGCACGCGACCGAGGTCGTGGTGTACGTGGTCGGCCTAGCGCACCGCCGCGAGGTCTACCGCCGAATCCTCAAGCGGCAATGAGCGTCGTGTCGGTCGGTCAGCGAAGGCGCCTCGTCCACAGCTGGCCGCTTGTCTTGCCCCCCGCGGGGTCAAGGCTTGGGCGAGGCATAGGCAGAGGTTTCGTCGTCGCTGTGCGAGCGACGACGAAATGGGTCCCCGACGGGATTTGAATCTGTGCCCGCGGGCGCGACAGTTCGACGGGGTACTACTCCGAATCCGGGTCCTTGGCGGTCCGTCCCGACTCTCGCGCGATTCGTTCCATGCTCTCCTCGAGGCCTTCGGCCTCGTCGCCGCCTTCTTCGACGACGGTGATTTCACAGCCTTCGAAGGCGGGGATCTGAACCTGCGAAGATCGCGATAGCAGGCGGGTGAGCCAGGAGCGACGTTCGGCGATCAGGACCGCATGGCCGACCTCGTGTTGGCGGATGACGCGTTCGCAGACTTCGGTGGTGTCGCCGCTCTCGACCAGTGGGACGACTTCCACGCCCCACTTGCGGGCGCAGTGGGCGATGTCGTCGAGCAGATCCTCGGCGCGCACCTGCTGCTCGCGCGCCAGCGCCTGGGTGACGCTGTCGCCGACGCGTTCGCCCATGAAGGCACTGTCCAAACGATTGGCGATGCGGCTCATCTCGTTGGGGTCGAGAATCACCAGCGCGATCATCTTGGTACCCAGATTGGCCGCCTGCTGCAGGGCCTGGTGGAAGCCGGCGCTGGGTTTTACCCCTGGCGGGATGACGAGCAGTACGTTTTTCATGGGGTCTCCGAAGGCTCTATGGCGATAGCCCGAGCAGGGGCCAGTAGAACCAGATCATCAAATTGAAGATGGTCAGCCCGACGATGTGGAGAATCAGTCCGGGAATGACCAGATCCTGCACCCGCAAGTAGCCCGATGAGTAGGCCATGGCGTTTGCCGGTGTGCCGATCGGCAGCATGAAGCTGAGTCCGGCGGGAACCGCGACCAGCGGTGCGGTGATGCGCGGATCGATGCCGAACTGCGACGTCACCGCGATGCTGAGTGGCATCAAGATCGCAACTGCCGCCGAGTTGCTCATCATCTCGGTCAGCGCGACCGACGACACTGCGATGAATAGAATGACCGTCACCGGGCCGCTCGCCCAGCTGGCGATCGTCTGGTCGGCCAGCCAGGCGGCGGCGCCGCTGCTGTGCAGCGCCGAGCCGAGGCTGATCGCGCCGCCGTACATCAGGATCAGTCCCCAGTTGACGTAGCCTTCGACGTCGCGCCACTGCACCGCGCGCAGGGCGAAGAGCGCCACCACCGCGGTCAGCGCGATGCTGGCCAGTCCGAAGTGCTCGCCGAGGACGATCCACGCGGTGATGGTCGCGATCATGACGAGCGCGATGACCCTCTCCTGCAGGGTCATGCGGCCGACCTTGTCGAGCCTCTCCTGCACCGCCTGCTCGGCCTTTGAAATGTCGATGTCGCCGGTCGGGAAGAACGTGCGGAGCAGGATCCACGCTGCGGCGGACAGCGACAGCGTCATCGGGATGTTGAGCGCCGCCCACTCGGCGAAGGTGTAGGTATCGCCGGTCAGCTCGCGCAGGATGCCGAGCGCCAGCGGCGCCCGCGCGCCGCCGAGCAACGTGGCGACACCGCCGATGGTCGAGCCCCATGCCATCGCCAGCACGAGAGACTTGCCGTAGTTCCGCCGCTCCGGCGGCAGGTGCAGCGCCGCGATGATCTCGACGATGATCGGAAAGGTCATCGCCGCGACGGCGTGTTCGGACATGAAGAACGACATGGTGGCGTTGAGCGCGAAGATACCGCGCAACAGGGTGACCGGGTCGTGGCCGAAGCGATTGAGGATGACCAGGGCGAGTCGACTGGAAAGGCCCGACTTCATCATTGCCGCAGCGAGAATGAAGGCGCCGAGGATGAAGAACACCGCCTCGTTGCCGAAGAGGCCATAGGCCTCCTTGGCAGGCAATACGCCCGTCATCGGCAGCAGAACGATGGCCAGGATGCTGGTGATCATCAGCGGCAGGACGTCGAACACCCAATAGAAGACGCACAGCGCGAAGACCGCGAGCGCGCGGTGGCCGGCAGGGTCGAGGTCCTCCGGTGCGACGAAGGTGCGGACTCCCAGGTAGATCAGAACCCCGAGCAGGAGCAGCATGGGCTGGCGCCCGCTCTGCAGCAGGATGATCCAGATCGACCGCGTGTCGACGACGAATCCGCTTTGTGACATCGGCTGGGTTGGTCCGGCTTCGGCGTCGGACCGCTACAGATTCGAGGATCCGTAGGAGTCGTTCACCTGGCGGACTCGCAGGCGCCGCCGCAAGCGCGAGAGATTTCGCACTGCGAGGTTGCCGAGCTTCGAGCGATAAAGCGGACCCAGGCCGCTCGGCACGATCGCGTTGGGGTCGGAGAAATAGCGCGCTTCGAACGGTGTCATTGCGAAGCTCAAGTCGCGGACCCAGTTCATATTGATGCCGGCCTCTTTGACGCGCTCGAACAGGTACGCGAACACCGGCGCTACGTCCTGCGTCGTCGGCATCGGGTGATCGCGCAGATCGGTGTCGCTGAGCGGACGAAAGACCGACAGCACCGGCAGCACTCCCATCTCGACCAGGGTGTCCACGCCTTCCAGGGTCGACTCGATCGGCTCGAGTCCGACGATCAGATCGCTCCACACGGTGCCGTTCGGAAAAATAGTCGCGGCATGGCGCAGGGCGTCGTAGTAGCGCGGTCGGCCGACCTGCTTGGCCCGCCCGACGCACACGCTCTCCAGGATCTTCTCGTCGTGGATCTCGACGCTGTAGCTGATCGCGTCGACGCCGATGGCGTAGATGTAGTCGATCCAGCGGTTCTCCCGCGGCGGCTGCAGCTGTACCGCGACCAGCGTGTCGAAGTGCCGCTTGATCGCGCGCACGTAGGGCTCGATGAACTCGACCCCGGCGTCGTCCGAATCGACGTAGCCGATATGGAGGTAGACGAACTCGCTATTGCCGTCGGCGAATGCGGCGCGCACGGTGTCGATGACGTCCTCGACCGGGATCGGCTCGTCGCGATCGGCGCCCTGGGTAGCGGCGTCGCAGAAGCGGCATTGCGTGCCGCGCTCGGAAAAGCCGCAGCGCTTGGCCGGGTTGATTGCGATGTACGGCCCGTAGCTGCTTCCGATACGTCCCATCGGGATGCCCGACCGGGTTTTCTTTGCGTAGTAGCTCGGCGGCGCGACGACGCGAACCTCGGCCGGCTCTCCCTCGTACTCGAGCAGAAATCGGTCGGCGTCCTGCATCAGCTTGTACGGTGAGTCGTTGGTGAACGACTCACCGACCGGCGTGCTTACCAGCACGTCTCCCGGCAGCACCAGCTCGATGCTCTTGGCGCTCTTGGCGACGGGACTGCGCAGCGCGCGGCCGTGCAGGAGCTCGTGGCGCGCGCGCAGCGAGTCGCCCAGTCCGGCGCCGCGGATCGCCAGGTCGAGCTTCAGGATGCCTGGGTTGGGTAACATCGCCGCCGGCTCAGTTCGCTTCCCGCCCGCCGTGGGTGCAGTTTTCGAAGCTGACCTCGATCGCCTCGCGAACTGTCCCGGCTTCGCTCAACGCGACCACGCTGGCTGGACCGCCCGCGGCGAGCTCGAGCAACTCCGCCATGATGTCGAGCGCGACCGCGGCGCCGGCGATGTTGGCGCCGGAGGTTGCCGCCGTCGATGCTCTTGCGATCGCGGCGCGCCCGCTTTCGACAATGCAATCGACGCAATCAGCGGACGTGGTATTGCGCGAGTACCACGCGCCGAAGTCGGATTCCTCGAAGAGCGCGAGGGGGCCCACCGCGCGCTGGCTGTGCGAGCTCGTGTCGGCGAGCACGAAGTCGGCAGTAACCGCGCGTGGATCGTCTCCGCGGCTGGCGATGACGGCGACGCCGGCGGCGGCGAGGTAGTTGGCGGCGATGGAGATTCCTTCGCTCTCGCCGCAGAGCGCGACGGTCGAGGAGAGGAGGCGTTCCTGTCCACGCCCTCCGATCTCGGGAACCAGGATCTGGCGACTGTACCGCTCGATTTGTTCGCCACTGAGGGCCATTTCGACGGTCTCTTCCGCGTCTCCGTTTTACTCGATGACCGTAGCGACCAGTCCGCGGGTCGCATCGATGCTGGTCACGGCCGCTGTGAGTCGACGTCTCATCCGCGTTTCCGCTTCTTCGCCCAATCTACCCACCCGTGCCACAGATTGGTGCTCAGGTAGCGGTCTCCAAAGTCGCAAAAGATCATCACGACGACGCCGTCTTCGAGCTTGCGCGCGACTTCGATCGCGCCGTACAGCGCGGCGCCGGAAGATTGCCCGACCACCAGCCCGAGCTCTTCGCCGAGACGGTAGCACAGGTCGTAGGCGTCCTCGGTCGGTACGGGAACTTTCCCGTCGAGCTCTTCTTCGTGATAGATCCCCGGCACGATCGAGCTCGCCATGTGCTTGAGCCCTTCGAGACCGTGCAGGGCATCCTCCGGCTCGGCGGCGATGATTTGCACGTCCGGGTTCTGCTCCTTCAGGTAGCGCCCGGTCCCCATGACCGTTCCGCCGGTACCGATGCCGGCGACGAAGTGGGTGACTCGCCCTTCGGTCGCCTGCCAGATTTCCGGGCCGGTGCTCTCGTAGTGAGCCTGGGGGTTGTTCGGGTTGAAGTACTGGTCGGGCTTGAAATAGCGCTCGGGACCTTCGGCGAGCACCTCGCGACATTTCAGGATCGCGCCGTCCGAGCCTTCGAGGCCGCTGCTATAGATGATCTTGGCGCCGAATGCGTTGATGATGCGTTTGCGTTCGGTGCTGACGTTGTCCGGCATCACCAGGGTCACGGGGTAGCCGAGGGCGGCGCCGATCATCGCCAGCGCGATGCCGGTGTTGCCCGACGTCGAGTCGAGGATGGTCTTGCCCTCACACAGCTCGCCGCTGGCCAGACCGTTGCGCACCATCCAAAGCGCGGCGCGATCCTTGACCGAGCCTCCCGGATTGAGTCCCTCGAGCTTGGCGTAGAGTTTTACGCCCGGCGCGACATCCTTGGCCATGACCGTCACGTCGACCAGCGGCGTATTGCCGACCAGGTCGAGGATGGAGTTGGCTCGTGACGGTGGTCGCCGCGGATCGGCGACCACTGCGTCGGCGCCGTGTGCTGTCGACATCGAGGAATCAGCCTCCTGCGATCGCTGGAACGATCGATACTTCGTCGCCGTCTTTCAACTCGGTGTCGAGGCTGTTGAGGAATCGAATGTCATCGCCGTTGACATAGATGTTGACGAAGCGCCGAACCTGGCCCTCATCGTCGCACAGTCGCTCTTTGATTCCGGTGTACTGGCTCTCGAGGTTCTCGACGACCGATCCGACCGTCGCGCCGGCTGCGGAGACTTCTTCCGAGCCGCCGGTATAGCGTCGCAGGGGAGTAGGAATTCGAACTTGTACGGGCATTTACGTTGCTCCTTGGCGTTGGTGAAAGTTGCGATTGTGCTCAGCCTGCGGCTGCTTTGGCTCCAACCATCTCTTGGTCTCGGTTGGAGTGCAACCCCTCGAAGAGGTTGTCGAAATCGCGCAGGCGGGCGTCGATGACACGGGGCTCTTCGAGCGCCCCGGTGACTGCTTCCAGTGTCTTGTAGCCGTTGCCGGTGATGCTGACGACGATCGGTTCGTCGCCGGCGATACGTCCTTGCTCGATGAGCTTTCTGGTTGCCGCGAGGGTGACTCCTCCGGCCGGCTCGGTGAAGATCCCCTCACAGCGGGCGAGTTGTTGAATGGCGTCGACGATTTCCTCGTCGGTAGCGGACTCACCCCAGCCGCCGGACGAGCGCACGACGTCGAGCACGTCGTAGCCGTCGGCCGGATCGCCGATCGCGATCGACTTTGCGATCGTGTCGGGCTTTACCGGGACGATGGTCTTGCTTTCCTCGTGCAACGCCCGCACCACCGGCGCGCAGCCGGCGGCCTGGGCGGTGTAGATCTTCGGCGTGTCGCCCTCGACCAGACCCGTCGTCCTCATCTCGTCGAAGGACTTGGCGATCTTGGGCAGAATCGTACCGCCGGCGGTCGGCACGACGATATGTCCCGGAAGTCGCCAGCCTAGCTGTTCGACGACCTCGTAGCCGTAGGTCTTCGCCCCCTCGGTGTAGTACGGCCGCAGGTTGATGTTGACGAACGCCCACCCGTACTTGTCGGCGATCTCGCTGCAGAGCCGGTTGACGTCGTCGTAGTTGCCGCGCACCGCGACCGTGCGCGGTCCGTAGATCGACGACCCGACGACTTTTCCCTGCTCGAGGTTGTCGGGGATGAAGATGTAGCAGTCGAGACCGGCGCGCGCCGCGTGTGCCGACACGCTGTTGGCAAGGTTGCCGGTCGACGCGCAAGACACCGTCGTGAAGCCGAACTCGATCGCCTTCGAGATGGCGACCGAGACCACCCGATCCTTGTACGAGAAAGTGGGGTGGTTGACCGAGTCGTCCTTGATGTAGAGCTCGTCGACGCCGAGCTCGCGCGCGAGCCGGTCGGCCTTTACCAACGGCGTACATCCGGAGTAGGGGCCGATCGTGGGCTCGCCGTCGATCGGCAGGAGCTCGCGGTAGCGCCACAGGTTGCGCGGGCGAGACTCGATCAGCTCGCGCGATACGGCGCTCGCGATCGCGTCGTAGTCGTAGCGGACTTCGAGCGGCCCAAAGCACTCGTCGCAAACGTAGATCGGCGCCTGTTGGTAGTCGGCGCCGCAGCCGAGGCAGCGCAGGCCGGTTACATTGCCCATCGAGGAGCTTCTCCTTCCGTGTCGCCGGCGAGCCGAGCGCAGGTCGCGCAATGTCTCGCCGCTTGCAGTTCGATGTTTCGCCATCGGTCCGACACCCGGTCGTAACTGATCAGTCGACCCGCCCGCCCGGTATTGCCGGTGAGGTGCTCGATCGCCAGGTTGGCTTCGAGCGCGCCGAACAGTCCAGCCAGCGGCCCGACGATGCCGGCTCGGCTGCAGGTCGCCAGATCCTCTTCCTCGTCGAGTCCCGGAAACAGGCAGCGCAGACACGGGGTGCGACCGGGGAGCACCGCCAGCGCCTGACCGCCCAAGCCGAGAACGCCCGCGTAGCAGAACGGCAGGCGAGCGCGAACCGCCGCATCGTTGATCGAGAGCTTGGCCTCGATCCCGTCGGTGGCGTCGATGGCGAAGTCGGCGTCGGCGAGAATCCGTGCGCCGTTGTCGGCGCCGAACGCTTCGGCGATCGGGCGCACGCGCAGATGCGGGTAGCGATCGGTCAGGGTGGCCGCAGCCGAGTCCACCTTGAAGATGCCGACATCCTCCTCGGAGTGGAGGAGCTGCCGCGGCAGGTTCGAGATCTCGACCCGGTCGGGGTCGACCAGCGTGATGGTCCCGACTCCCGCACGTGCAAGCCCAAGGGCGGCCGGGCAGCCGAGCCCACCGACGCCGATCGTGACGACGTGGGCTTCTCTCAAGGATGTGGATTGGGTTGTCGACTTCGAATTCATGAGAATCAAATGAAAAAAGCCCCCGCCGGGTGGCGGAGGCTTTTTTGGTCTCGGTCCACCCCTATCTCCCCGGGACAATCCCGGCTGGACTTAGCACCGCATCCCCGCGCTTCGATCGGGTCGAAGTCGAGAACCGGTTGCTGTGGCTTCTAAGGGCCAGTCCCTCAGCCACTCTCGATAGGATATATGTACTCTCTAGGTCTACTTTGTGTACGCCAGGTCCGGTAGTGTTGTCAACCGGCGTTTTCCCACGAAGGTGTTCGCCGGCCGATGTCGCGCTATTCGTAGCGCCGATTGCGCTGGCGGTTCTCCATTGGGTCGTAGAGCGTGGATGGCTGCGACAGGGGGCTCGGGGCGAGAGGGACGCGCGTCGCCGACTCCGCGGTTTTATCCAGCTCGCGAGCGTCGACCGTCTTGAACTCGCGGAATCGTCCGGAGCGCGCCAGCAGGGCCGCTACCGGATCGCCCGCCGGCCGATCTTGGACGTCGACGATCTCGCTCATCTCGGCGTCGGCGTTGGGCGCGAGGTTGTGGTCGGGATGGTGGTAGAGCAGGGCGCCGTAAGCGAGCGCGGCTTTGTCGAGCTCCTCGCGGTCGCGGTAGATGCCGGCGAGGGCGTACATCGCCTCCGCCGCCTGGTCGGTTTCGGTATACCGCTTGATGAGATCGATTATGCGAACCTCGGCGGCCTTGTCGTTGGCTCGCTCGTGGTAGTACTTGGCGACGTTGATCTCGTGTTGGGCGAGACTCTCGCGGCAGAGGTGCAGGCGCTCCTGAGCGAGGTCGGCGAAGGGGCTTTCCGGATACTGATTGATCACCGCCTGATAGTAGGCATGGGCGCTCTCCGACGCGCTCTGATCCCGGTTGGGTTTCTGCATCTGCTTTTCGTGGCAAACGCCGATCAAGTAGCCGACGAGCGGCAGCAGCGGGCTGGTAGGGTGCCGTCGCTGAAAATCGGAGAAGCCGGCAATCGCGGCGGGGCACGAGCGGTTCTGGAAGTG
>JANQHZ010000421.1 GCA_028282445.1 Candidatus Binatia bacterium
TTCGAGAAGCCTGGGGCCGTGGAGTGGGATTATCCGGACATGGCGAAAGAAGCTGGCACTCGCGCCCTCGACGACGCCGGCATCCCCTACGACAAGGTCGAGCAGGCCGCCGTCGGATACTGCTACGGCGACTCCACATGCGGGCAGCGGGCGGTCTACACGCTGGGGCTGGCCGGCATCCCGGTCTATAACGTCAACAACAACTGCGCGACCGGTTCCACCGCACTGTTCATGGCAAAGCAGTTCATTGAAGGCGGCCTCGCCGACTGCGTCCTCGCACTCGGCTTCGAGAAGATGGAGAAGGGCTCGCTGGGAATGAAGTACGAAGACCGTACGATGCCCATGGACAAGCACTTCCAGGCGATGGTCGACCTGCGGGGCTTTGAGAACGCTCCCGCCGCGCCGCAATTCTTCGGCAACGCCGGTCGTGAGCACATGGAGAAATACGGCACGACCAAAGAACAACTCGCCAAGATCGCGCAAAAGAATCACAAGCATTCGGTCAACAACCCGTACTCGCAGTTCCAGGACGAGTACTCCCTCGATGATATCCTCAACGCGCCGGTGGTGTACGAGCCGCTCACCAAGCTGCAGTGCTGCCCGACCTCCGATGGGTCGGCCGCCGCGGTGCTCGCCAGCGAGGATTTCGTCAAGCAGCACGGTCTTCAGGACAAGGCGATCGAGATCGCCGGAATGGCGATGACGTCGGATTTCCCGAGCACCTTCGGCGACAAGAGCTGTATCAAGCTGGTCGGAACCGACATGACCCGATCGGCGGCCGAGAAGGTGTACGAGCAATCGGGGCTCGGGCCGGAAGACGTCGACGTCGTCGAGCTGCACGACTGTTTCTCCGCCAACGAGTTGGTGACCTACGAAGGCCTGGGCCTGTGTGACCAGGGCAAGGCCGGCGAGCTGATCGACTCCGGCGCCGTCACCTACGGCGGCAAGTGGTTGGTCAATCCCTCCGGCGGACTGATCTCAAAGGGGCACCCTCTCGGAGCAACCGGTCTGGCGCAGTGCAGTGAGCTTACCTGGCAGCTGCGCGGACAGGCGGATAAGCGCCAACTCGAGGGTGCCAAGGTCGGCTTGCAGCACAATCTCGGCCTCGGCGGTGTGGCCGTAGTCTCGATGTACCGCAAGCCCGAGTTTGCCTGATGCGATGAAGTTGAGAGTTGCCATTCTCGGCGGCGGCTCGTGGGGCACGACGGTCGCGTGCCTCGCGAGCCGCAACGCACCCACCGTCCTGTGGGCGCGGCGTAGCGATACCGTCGAGGAGATCAATCGCCAACACACCAACGAAACCTACTTGCCGGGATTCACCCTTCCGAAAAAACTACGTGCCACCGATTCGATCGAGGAGGCGGTGCGCGACGCCGATGTCGTCGTCGTCGGCGTCCCTTCGCACGGGTTTCGCGCCTGCTGCGAACAGCTGGCCGAACATATCCGCCCCTGGGTACCGGTGATCAGCCTCTCCAAAGGACTCGAGCAGGGTACTCTGAAGAGGATGACCGAAGTAATCGAGGAAACCCTCCCCGGTCGGCCAAACGGCGTCCTGACCGGGCCCAATCTCGCCAAGGAGATCATGAACGGATTCGCCGCAGCCTCGGTCATCGGCATGAGCGAGGCGAGCATCGCCCCGGCGCTGCAGAAGGTTTTTCGCAGCGGTTCCTTCCGCGTCTATACCAACGACGACGTCATCGGTTGCGAGCTCGGTGGGGCTCTCAAGAACGTCATCGCGATCGCCGCGGGCATGGGGGCCGGCATGGGGGTTGGGCAGAACACTCTCGCCGCCGTCATCACCAGGGGGCTCGCCGAGCTGACGCGGCTCGGCATCGCGATGGGCGGCCGGCCGGAAACCTTCGCGGGTTTGGCTGGAATGGGAGACCTGCTGGCGACCTGCACCAGTCCGCAGAGCCGCAATCGGCACGTCGGTGAAGAGCTCGGCAAGGGCCGAACGATCGAAGAGATCACTGCCGAGATGAACGAAGTCGCCGAGGGCGTCAAATCGAGCAACTCCGTCATGGAACTGGCGAAGAGACACAACGTCGACATGCCGATCGCGTACGAAGTCTACCGGGTCGTGCACCAGGGCAGCCGGTCCCTCGACGCCTACCGCGGCCTGACCCGCCGCCGCCCGGGCTCCGAGCACGAACCGGGGTAGATCGATCCGGCCGCAACCTTTGTCGATCGGAACCGCAGATGAACGCAGATGAACGCGGATCTTCGATCGGCGCCCGCGCGACCATTGCTAGAGCATCAATCTCATCCGCAGCAACGACGGGCTAAACGTGGTCGCGAACCGATCATCAGCGTTGATCTGCGTTCATCTGCGGTTGCGTCTTCTCACAACCCGCTGACGCGAGATAATGGCCGACCAGCTCTCTCTCTTCGGTGACCTGCCGTCGAAACCCCGACGCGGGGAGATCGGTCCGGCCGCACTCGACGACGAAATCCGCGAGTTGGCCGACACGCTGCCTCCATCAATCCGAATTGGTACATCGTCGTGGTCGTTCCCCGGCTGGGTCGACATCGTATACGACCGCTCCGCGTCGAAAGCCGTTCTCGCCCGGCGCGGTCTGGCCGCCTATGCGCAACATCCGCTTCTACGGATGGTCGGGGTCGACCGCAGCTACTATGCGCCGCTCGAACGAACGACCTTCGCGGAGTACGCCGCGGCGGTCGCGGAAGACTTTCGTTTCCTCGTCAAGGCTTGCGAGCAATGCACCGTAGCGCGCTACCCGCGCCACCCGCGCTACGGCGAGCAAGGCGGTAAGATCAACCCGCTCTTCCTGGACGCCGGTTTCGCGTCCGATCTGGTGGTGAAGCCAATGGTCGAGGGACTCGGGCACAAGGCCGGACCGTTGGTATTCCAGTTCCCACCGCAACACCGAGGCGCCATGGGTGGCGACGACTTCGCCGACGTACTTCACACCTTCTTGGCCGCGCTGCCGAAAGGACCGACCTACGCAGTCGAGATCCGTGACGCCAGGCTGCTCGATCGCAACTATGCCGAGGCGCTGCGATCGGTCGGCGCCGTTCACTGCTTCAACGTTCACCCCAAGATGCCCGACATGCTCCGGCAGCGTGAGGTCGTCGGCGACCAAGCCGACCTCGTCGTGCGCTGGATGCTCGGCCACGAGCAGGAGTACGAAGCGGCCCGCTCCCGCTACGATCCGTTCGACCGTATCGTCGATGCCGACCCTGGCGCACGACGGCAAATCGTCGAGCTGTG
>JANQHZ010000523.1 GCA_028282445.1 Candidatus Binatia bacterium
GAGCCCCCATTAGATCTTCTCCACCAAACGAACCGACCACGGCTCGTGCCTCCGGTCAACCGGCAAAAAGCGTGGCTTGTGTACCATGTGCCTCGTTTCGCGGCAAGGGGAAAAGTCCTTGCGGTGCGCGACTATCACCCTGGGGCCGGCCGTGATAGCTATGATTTGTACCGTCGGTACGTTGTCGGTGGCGGCTCGGCCGGTGTTGTCGACGCGACTTCCGGCGGTTCAGGGGCAGAGCGCTTGGACGGTCGCGCCAATCACTTGATCGGACGGGATGCTCGGATCGAGCTGGCGGAAGTCGGCGGGGACGATCGTCTGCAGGGTCGGCGGCATCGCGCGGAACAGGTAAACCCCGTCGGTGCTGGCCTGGGCGCCGTTGCGGTCGTCTACATCGAGAAACGGCAGAATGGAATCGACGTTGTCGAGGATGACCGGATCTTCCGGGATCCCGGGTAGCAGATCGCGGAACGACAGCGGAACGATGGTTTGCAGGCTCGGCGGCAGCGCACGGAACAGGTAAACCCCATCGGTGCTGGCGAAGGCGGCGCCGCTCGAGTCGACGTCGAGCAGGCAGGTTGTCACTCGAAGGTCGCCGTTCGACACGTCACAGTTGGGCGACCCCTCGTTGAGGCTGCATTCGAGGAAGGTGAGATCGCTGACGCCGGCGTTGGCGCCCGAGAAGTCGATTTCGAAAAGCGGGCCGCTGCCGGTCAGAGGGCTGGTGCAGGCCAGGCTGATCTGAACCTCGTTGTTGGGGGTCGCGGTGTTGACCTCCATCGCGCAGTCGTTGGTGATCGAGGTCTTGCGGACGCTGCCGGCCACTGCGACGCCGCGATTGTACTGGATCCGCAGCAGGAGCGCTTCGATCCCGGCGGCGTTGTCGATGTCGACCTCGACCGTACGCAGATTCGGGTTGGGGATACCAAGCACTGCCCCGCTCGGAAGCGCGACCGTGGCTGCGTAGCCGGTGCCGACGCCCAGCATGGCGATGGCGGCGACGGCGGTCTGAAGGTGCGTGCTAAGCGCGTGAAGGTTACGCCTCATGGTCATCCTCTCCTCGGGCCCGAGGCGCTCGGCTAGCGCCGACGCCGCCGGCCGCTGGATACGCGGACGCGGGCATTCTCTTCGTCGACCAGGGTGCGGGCCGAGCGCAGCGCTCTGCGCGAGACCTCGCCGACGATCTCGAAGTCCACCACCAGGACGTTGCGCGACGGGCTCGGGATGCGATTCCCGCTGGCGAGCATGACCGTCATCTCACCCGCTTCGCTCTCTCTCCAGCTGACCAGGGCGTCACGCGCTTTGCCGCGCGAACGGACCCGCAACGGCGCGAGTGCTGCCGCGTCGTATCCGAGGCGAACCTCGAGGGCGTTGAAGCCGTCACCACCTCGTACCGAGATCGGAACTCTCAATCGGCGGCGCGAGCGCCGCTCCGGTCCGACGGTCACTGTGTGATCGCCACCCGCGCCGCCGACCCGGAGGCTGGCCGAAGTGGCGGCGCCGGCCGAGGTCCAGTTGCCGGTGCAGTCGCCGATCACGACCGCGGTGAAGTTCTGACCGTCGATCTCGCCGGTGAGCGGATTGTACTGGATCGCACCGGGGCGGCAGGTCGAACCGCCCTCGAGCAGTGGATCGATTTGGGTCTGGTTTTGAGCTCCCTGTGCGTTCGGAATGAAAATCCAATCGGAGTCGCAGCTCTCAGCGGCGGCGAACGGCGTCGAAGACCCGAGCGCCCGCTGGAGGATTCGGGTTGCGTCGAGCGCGCTCAGGTTGCCGTCGCCGGTAACGTCGCAAGCGAGCACTTGCGCGTTCGTCAGCCTGCGCAAGCCGACGAGCTCCTGCAGGACGTAGGAAGCGTCGAGCGGGCTGATGACACCGTTTGCGAAACCGCCCTGCTTGCTCGGCTGCACCAGCCACGGCGCTGCGTCGATCGCGGTGAAACTGAACGAGCCCGACCCTGCGCTACTGGTCGATTCGGTGGAGGTTCCAAACGCCTCGACGGTGGCGCTCGGGACCGGAATCAGGCTGGATGCGTAGCGGATCTCGCCGAACAAAGACGCTTGCGGCGTGCCGCTGTCGTAGAGCGAGGAGATGTCTTCGACCCAGCGAACCGTCTCCGCCTGGTTGTCGCAGACGTAGGCGTTGCCGAGGTCGTCCATCGAAATCGACGCGAGCGACGAAAAGCTGGCCGACGTTGCCGGGCCGCCGTCGCCGAGGTCGTCGAGCGGGTTGCCGCCCTCGCCATCGATGCGTCCGGTCTGGGTGCCGGTCCCCATCGCGGTTTGGATCGTCCCCGTCGTGTCGACGACGCGAACCCGCTGATTGCCGGGGTCGAGAATGAAGATGTTGCCGAGCGGTCCCGCGGCGACGCCGTTGGGGGCGGCCAGCCGCGCCGAAATGGCGAGGCCGCCGTCGCCGTCGTACCCGAAGCTGCCGGTGCCGGCGATGGTCGAGATGATGCCGTTGGCGTTGACCTTGCGGATGCGGTGGTTGGCGGTGTCGGCGATGTAGACGTTGCCGCCGTCGTCCGCGCAAATATCCTGAGGGACAGCGAGTTGGGCGGACGATGCCGGGCCGCCGTCGCCGGAGGACCCGAAATTCCCGGTACCGGCAAAACGGTTGACGGTGTTGGTCAGTAGACTGTTGGTCAGCCTGACGGCGCGGACCTTGTTGGCCGCGCTCTCGACGACATACAGGAACCGCTGCGTGCCGCTGCTGTTCTCGTAGACCGCGAGTGCATCCGGTTGGGCGGTGGATGCCGATCGCGCGGGGCCGCCGTCACCGGAGCTCTGCGGCACGCCGTTGCCGAGTACGGTGTTGATGAATCCCGACGTGTCGATGCGTCGGACCCGGTTGTTCTTGGTGTCGGAGATATAGACGTTGCCCTGGTCGTCGACTGCGATGTCGGCGGGCGAGTCCAGCCGGGCGTTGACTGCCAGACCGGTATCGCCGGAGAAGCCGGCGTCGCCGGTCCCCGCGATGGTCGTGATCGTTCCGTTGGTGTCGACTTTGCGAATTCGGTTGTTGCCCGTGTCGGCGATATAGAGGTTGCCGGCGGAGTCGGTTGCGGTGCCGGCTGGGGCGTTGAACTTCGCCGATAGAGCCGGCCCACCGTCTCCCGCGAAGGGAATGTTGCCGTTGCCGGCAACCGTCTGGATCTTCGGATTGGCGCCGTGCGGGACGAATCGAATCCGGTGGTTGAACTGGTCGCTGATGAAGATGCCGATGGTGGGGTGGACGCCGATGCCGCTCGGGCCGTTCAGCCAGGCATCGAGCGGATCGATGTTGTCGCCATTGTAGCCGAGGGTTCCGCTGCCGATCACCGTGGTGACGTTGCCGCCGTTGGTGGGAATGCTGCGAATTCGCTGGTTGGCGGCGTCGGCTACCAGTACGGCGTCGGTCACCGGGTCGTACTCGACCGCGATTGGGTTGCGGAAGCAGGCTTCTTCCGGGGGCTGGTTGTCGCAGAACGCAAACGTTCCCGAACCGGCGGCGGTGAAGATCGTACCGTCGCTGATCACGCGAATTCTCTGGTTGGCAAAGTCCGCGATGTAAACGTCGCCGTTGGCAGCGACCGTGACGTCCGCTGGCAACGCGAGGCTGCCGTTGGTTGCCGGCCCCCCGTCGCCGGAGAACCCGAACTCTCCATTGCCCGCCACGGTCTGGATGCCGCCGCCTTCGAAGAACCGCCGGATGCGCTGGTTGCTGGTGTCGGCGATGTAGATCGAGTCGTCCGAGGTCGAGCCGAGGTTGGTTCCTGGGTGGATTGCGATGCCGCCGGGTCCGTCCAGGCGCGCCGCGGTTGCCGGTCCGTTGTCGCCGCCGAAGCCGGCGTTGCCGTTGCCGGCGACGGTGTCGATGATGCCGCTGAAGGCGTCGATCCGACGAATGCGCTCGTTGCCGCGGTCGCTGATGAAGATGTTGCCGTCGACATCGATGGCGACGTCGATCGGGGCGCTCAGGTCGGCCTCCTCGGCCGGTCCGCCGTCGCCCGAGAAGCCGGCACTGCCGGTGCCGGCGACGGTCGAGATGAAGCCGGTCACAGCGTCGACTCGCCGGATGCGGTGACTGCTGCTGTCGGCGATATAGATGTTGCCGGCCGCGTCGACCGCGACTCCGATCGGGTTCAGGGTGGCGCCGGTGGCGGGGCCACCGTCGCCGTTGCTGCCGCCGGCGAAGCGGTCGATGATGCGAAACGGCTGGGCGGCTGCTGGGTCGACTGCCGAGAAAATGCTGAGACAGAGCAAGGTTGCCACCAGCCGCTGGGCGAACCCGCGTGTGATTCCGTGCCCCGCCGCGCGCGGGCTTTGTCCGAGCCTATCCGCCACCTCACCCCTCCGCCGATCTCGCAGCCCGCTGACCTGGCGTGTATTCTCAAAAATCATAGATCTCGCAAACTTGCAACGGTCGTGCCATCTCATTGCCGTCGTCAGGGAGTGCGCTTCGAGATGCCTCGACTTGCCGAAATGCGGCGAGGTGCTGTGCAAACCAGTGACGATACCGTTGCTGAGATGGCACCTAGCCCGCACTTTGCTGCATCGCCGGCATTGTGTCGAATCGAGGCCGAACGCGCGCCGGGATTCGGTCGCCGCCGGCCGCCCGGGGATTTGTGATTGACTCGGGCCGGGATCGGGTGATAAGAGGGTCCGTCTCGCGAGGCGTGCGACCGGTACATGGAGCGGCCGAGCGGGTTGAAATTATGGAGAAGGAGAGCGAGCGAGCCGCCGTCGGGGTTTACCTTGTCGCGCTCGTTCGTAGTGTTAACGAAGCAGGGATTCGGTTTTGCCGGTCCTGCGGGCAGGTCCGAGGCAGGGTCTGCTGTTAGGAGATTCGGGGTGCGTTGATGACGAAGTGGTATCGCATTGGGATGATGTCGTTCCTTGGGCTTACCATCGCCCAGGGGGCAATTGCGCAGATCGACCAGACGATCTTCCGGGCAATGAACGGGCAGATCTACCAAGTGATCCAGCACGCTGCCACGGCCGATGCCGGTGTCGGCATCGACGAGGTGCGCATCACCTCTACCGCGGCCTCAGCGATCGGAACCGCTAACGGTTGCGCGTTCGCAGGAACGGTGAACCCGCCTAACGACGCGGAAGCGTTCGCTTTCTCGGCGGATGCCTTCATTTTCTCGAACCTGGCTGGGATTCGGAAATCGACCATCATCGGCGGCGCCGGATCCCCGACCTTCAGCAACACCGGTAACGGCACCGTCTGCATCGGACCCGGCTGCACCTCGGAAGGGGTATGTGTCGGCGGCGCTTCGGCCTGCGCGACCTTCACCCGTGACGACGGTACCGTGGTCACGACCGGCGACGGCGCCGCTCCTGCTGCGACGCTGCGGCAAGGTATTGCCCCGTCGGCTCTCTGCGGTTCGCCGTCGAGCTCGACCTACGCCTTCGGCGCCGCCGGCGACCCGACCCGGGCCTCGGCGCTCTGTGTCGCGCCGCCGACCGACGGATTCGTGCTCGACAGTAGCGCTTCCGTGTTTACCGGCGGTACCGACGGTCAGACGATCATCTTCGTCTACGACAACATGCCGACCGACCCGTTCGGAATCGCCGTCGGCGGTTTCGGAGTCGACACCGATGGCGACGGGGAAGGCACCTGCCTCGGCACCCCGAACGACAATGGCTTGGTCGTGAACGGCATCGCCGACCAAGACACCGCGCCGCCGCCGGCTGATACGCCGACGCCGACCGCGACGCCGACGGAGACCCCGACGGCTACGCCGACCTCGACCCCGACGGATACGCCGACGGCCACCGAGACTCCGACCGAGACGCCGACGAGGACCAATACTCCGACCAGCACGCCGACCCGACCTCCGATCCCGGTTGTCTCGTCGCCGTTCAGCCCGAGCGGATTGCTGATGATCGGTGGACTGGCAATCGGACTTCTGTGGGCCCTGCGCCGGATGGGCAGGCTGACCGCATAGATCCGCGCGATCATGGATCGAACCGAAGGGGCCCGTTTCGACGGGCCCCTTCTTTTTTGGCGACTTCTCGGGTGACTCCCGGGCCGAACCGGGGCCACAATTTGCCCTTGACTGGCCGCGGGGTGGGGTGATATCCCAGTCGAGAATTTGCTTATGTGCGTGTACTGAATTCTCAGAGCATTCGAATGTACACGGCGGTGAAAGAACTGGGGTGAAGTTGATGACGAAGCGGTTCCAGGTGGGAGTAATGGTAGCTCTCGGGTTGATGATCTCCCAGGGAGCATCGGCTCAGATCAATCAGACGATCTTCCGAGCCATGAACGGCCAGATCTACCAAGTGATCCAGCACGAGGCGACGGCAGATGCCGGCGTCGGGATCGACGAGGTCCGGCTGACCTCACAGGCGGCGTCCGCAATCGGGACCGCGCAAGGCTGTGCGTTTTCGGGTACGGTCACGCCGCCATCGGATGCCGAAGCGTTCGCCTACGCGGCGGATCCGTTCATCTTCTCCAACCTCGCGGCGATCCGAAAGTCGGCCATCATCGGCGGCGCCGGGTCCCCGACCTTCAGCAACACCGGCGACGGCACTGTCTGCATCGGCCCCGGTTGTACGGGGATGGGCGTGTGCGTCGGCGGAGCGAGTGCTTGCACGACCTTCACTCGTAACGACGGAACCCTCGCGACCACCGGCGACGCCGCGGCTCCCGGACTGGTCTTGCGCTCGGGTATCGCTCCCACCGCGCTTTGTGGCGGCCCGTCGAACTCGACTTACGCTTTCACCAACCCGGCGGCCGACCCGACCCGTACCTCGGCCCTCTGTGTCGCTCCTCCGGCCGACGGCTACGTGCTCGACAGCTCGCCGTCGACCTTCACCGGTGGAGTCGACGGACAGACCATCATCTTCGTCTATGACAATATGCCGACCGACCCCTTCGGGATCGCGGTCGGAGGTTTCGGAGTCGATACCGACGGGGACGGCGAAGGCACGTGCCTCGGGATTCCGAATGTTAGCGGCCTGGTCGTGAACGCGGTCTCCGACCAAGACACGGCCCCGCCGCCGGCCGATACGCCGACGCCGACCAGCACGCCGACCGATACCCCGACGGTCACGCCGACCGAGACTCCTACGAATACACCGACCGATACTCCGACGGATACGCCGACGGAGACTCCGACCAATACACCGACCAATACTCCGACGGATACGCCGACGAATACTCCGACGGATACGCCGACCAACACGCCGACGAATACGCCGACCAACACGCCGACGGATACGCCGACGAATACTCCGACGGATACGCCGACCAACACGCCGACGGATACACCGACCAACACGCCGACGAATACGCCTACGGAGACTCCGACGGAGACTCCGACGGAAACCCCGACCAATACACCTACGGAGACTCCGACGGAGACCCCGACGAATACGCCGACGGACACGCCGACCGAGACTCCGACGGATACGCCGACGGAGACTCCGACGGATACGCCGACGGAGACTCCGACGAGTACGCCGACGGACACGCCGACCAACACGCCGACGCCGACGCGTACGCGCCCGCCGATTCCGGTGGTCGAGTCGCCGACCAACCCGGCCGGGTTGATCATGATCGGTGGACTGGCTCTGGCTCTGTTCTGGTCGCTGCGGCGCATGGGCCGAGTCAAGCCGTAACGGAACCGACATAAAGGAAACGGCAACGGCCGGGGTGGAATTCACCCCGGCCGTTTTCGTTTGAAGGGGACGGGGGGCGATCTTCGATGAGCTTTGAGACGATCCTGTACGAGGTTGAAGGTGGCTGTGCCCGCATCACTCTCAACCGTCCGGACAAGCGAAACGCTCTATCGTATCGTCTCCTGTCCGAGCTCGATCGGGCGCTGCGCGATGCCGACGAGGACTCGGGGGTTCACGCGGTCGGGTTGCGCGGAGCCGGCAAGTCCTTCTGTGCGGGGTACGACTTGAGCGAACCGCCGGCACCGATCGGCGAACGCCCTCGCCGTCAGATGAAGTCGTTTGACGACGATGTATGGCAGCTCGAACGCGGCCAGCGACTTCGAATGACCATCTTCGACATGCACAAGCCGGTGGTCGCGCAGGTGCACGGCCATTGTCTGGCTGGCGGAACCGACGTCGCGCTTCTCTGCGACATGGTGGTGGCGGCCGACGACGCAACCATCGGGTTCCCTCCGGTGCGCGACATGGGGTCGCCGCCCAACCAGATGTGGGTCTACCACTGCGGGCCGCAGTGGGCGAAGCGGCTGCTGTTGACCGGCGATACGGTGAGCGGTGCGGACGCGGCGAAGATCGGACTAGTGATGAAGTCGGTGCCGGCCGACCTGCTCGAGGCCGAAGTCAATGCGCTGCTCGACAAGTTGGCGCTGATCGATCCGGACCTGCTCGCCGCCAACAAGCGTGTCGTCAATCTATCGCTCGAGTTGATGGGAGCGCGGACGATGCAGCGGATCGCGGCGGAGACCGACGCCCGCGCTCACCTGGCCGGCAGCATGGGCGCGCTTGCCGGCGAGATTCGCGAAAAGGGGCTGAAACGGGCGATGGCGGAACGACGTGCAAAGTTCGGCTCGGGGGTGGCGCGGGTCGACGAGCCGGACGACGGTTGAGAGAGACTAGATCTGTCTCGTTGGCGGACGCGGCCGCGCGACGCCGCCGGTTTTCGCCCGGCGCTCGCCCTGCGGCCGCTTGCTCACTTCCTGGCCAGTGTCGCCGTCCCGACCGAGGTGGTCTCGCCGCTGGCCGCGTTTCGGATGACGATCTCGGCGGTTCGGCTCTCGCCCTCGGCTTCGACGACGGTGGCTTCGATTTCGAGCCGCTCGTCGGCCAGCAGGGACTGTCGGAAGGTCATGTTGAGCCGGGTGGCGCGCCATTGCCCCAGCGCCGCGGCGAGCAGGTGGTCGACGAAGGCGGATTGCATCGGCCCCGGTACGACGAGATCGGCGTAGCCTAGCGCGTCCGATCGTTCGCGATCGTGAAAGAGGGGCTCGCGGTCTCGCAGTGCGTCGGCCCAACCGCTGATTTCCTCACGGGTTGGGCCCTTCCTGCTCCACGGCCCGACGATCTCCCCGACCTCGAGATCCTGGTCTACCTGCGGTAACGCAGCAGTCGTCCCGGATGGCCCGGGCTGCTTGGTCGACCGACTTCGAACCGGGATCCCGCCGGCGCTCGGCTTCCAGCGCAACACCTGGCGATCGGTGATGATGCCGGTGGTTTGCCCTTGCTGGTCGTCGATGCGGACGCGTCGCTCGATCACCGTCATCGGCCCCGACCGGCCTGTTTTTCGGTAGATTCTCTCGACCCGAGCGCTGACGACGTAGTGCTGCCCGACGAGGATCGGGGCGAGCAGCTCGATGTCGTGGCCGCCGTGGATTCCGAAGGCCTTGGGAGAGATGGCGACTTCGGGGCCGTGACCGCGTCGGAGGACCAATGCGAAGCTGAGTGGGGCATGCCGGAGTGGCGTCGATTCCTCCGCGCCATCTCGCGTTCCGATGAGGAAGCGGTGCACACGTTCGGCGCTCACCTCGCTCCGCCCGATTTCCGTCCAAGGTGTCGGCGTCGACGCGTGGCCGAGCTCCACCATCGATTCGGCCGGGTCGGTCATTCGAGCGAGCCTATCGCCTCGCGTTCGCCAGAGCGAGGCGGGAAGGTCCGGCGCTCTACCACGGACCGGCGGCGACGGAAGGGCTCCCTGCGTCGCCGATGCGAGTCGAGCCGAGAGCTAGCCTGACGGTAGCTCTCGGCTCGAACCTGCTCAGCGCGAGCGCCGCCGGCGCCACAGGAGTAACGCCGGAGCGAGTAACCAGAGCGATGCGGACGACCCGTCGCTCGGCGGAGCGCTCGGAACCGCACAGCCGCCGTCGGCCGGGCGATCGTCGTCCGGGGTGTCGGTCGGGCTATTCGTCGGAGTGTTGCGCTCGGTGGGCGTTTCCGTAGCGGTCTCGGTTTCGACCGGAGTCTCGGTTGCCGTGCCGGTGCTGGTCGGGGCCTCCGTCTGCGTCGGGGTTTCGGTCGGCTCTTCCGTCGCAGTCTCGGTCGGAGTGGGCTCCTCGGTCGGCGTCTCGGTGGGAGGCACCTCGGTCGGCGTGTCGGTCGGTACGGCAACCGTCGGTGTATCCGTCGGCGTATCGGTCGGTGGCGCGACGGTCGGTGTGTCGGTCGGCGGGGCGGCGGTGTTGGTCGCGGTAGCCGTCGGCGTGTCGGGCGCGATGGTCGCGGTGGCCGTCGGTGTATCCGCCGCCGCGGTGGCAGTCGCTGTCGGTGTGTCTGCTGCCATCGTGGCAGTCGCCGTCGGCGTACCCGCATCCTGAGTTGCGGTCGCGGTGGCCGTCGGCGAGCCCGCAACGCCGGTGCTGGTCGCGGTCGCTGTCGGGGAGCCTGCGACGGGGGTACTGGTCGCGGTCGATGTAGCGGTCGGCGAGCCGACGGTCGCGGTCGCGGTGGGGGAGCCTGGGACGGCGGTGTTGGTCGCGGTGGCCGTCGGCGATCCTACGGTAGCGGTGGCTGTCGGGGAGGCTGCGACGGCGGTGCTGGTCGCGGTCGATGTAGCGGTCGGCGAGCCTGCGGTTGCCGTAGCTGTCGGCGAGCCGGGAACTGCGGTGTTGGTGGAGGTGGCTGTAGCCGTCGGCGAGCCTGCGGTTGCCGTAGCTGTCGGCGAGCCGGCGGTCGCGGTCGCGGTGGGGGAGCCTGGGA
>JANQHZ010000539.1 GCA_028282445.1 Candidatus Binatia bacterium
GGAGAGAGTTTCGGCCTACCGTACATCGGCGCTTGGCAGGCAATGGCCGGCGGTACGCTTCCGACCTTCTGCTGGAAAATGCCCGTCAACCAATCCTTCACACGCGATGCCGGCGCAATCATCTGGGGGTTCCCCAAGACTGTCGAGCGGATCGACTTCGACTACGGGCGCGAGGGGAGGTTCGGGGCGCTGCTCGAAATGGACGGCGAGAAAGTGTTCGAGATCGACATGCCCCGCGGCGGCACCCGGGCGCAGCCGCAGGCGCGATCGGTGGGATATACCTACATCGACGGAGCTCCGCACCGAACCTCCTTCACCCAGAGTGTCGAGGACCTCGGCGTGCGACTGGGCGGCAGCGTGGCAATGACGCTCGGCTCGCATCCTGTAGCAGACGGACTGCGCTCGCTCGGACTGCCGAAGAAGCCGCTGATGGCAACCTGGGCGGGAAGAATGTCGATGAGCTTCGGACCGCCGGAAGAGATCGAGGTTGGAAGCGAACCTTCGTGAAGCGTGATTCGCGACTCGTGAGCTTGTTTGCGAGAACGCACGGCCGGCCAAGATCGGGGCCGACGATCGGTAGTCTCGCTTTACCCTGGACAGGCGTGGCCTGAAAACGGTATCCCGCCTGGAGGGTGGGGAATTTCAGGCCGAAGTGTAACGGCGTCGGTGACGCCGCGGCGGAATGAAGTCGTCGGCTTCGAACCTCGCGGCGGTGGTCATCGCGCTCCTGTGCATCGGCGCCGCATCAGCGTCGGCGAGTTGCGCGACCAGGGAGGAGCAGCGCGAGGTGCGCCGGGCCCTTCGCAGCTGGCTCAGGTGCGCCGAGCTGAAGCTGCGCACGGCTGGTCTCGACTGCACACCGGATCCGCCACCGTCGTGCGCCGGCACCCACTATGACGATGTCTTCGGCCTGCTCGGCGGGCTGCCGAGCGAACCGGCACCGACAACCGACACCCAGAGATGCCAGAGCGATGTCTTCCGAGGGGCGACGAGGTTCGTCACTCGGCGTATGACAGAACGCCGAAAGGAAATCCGCCCTCAAAGCCGCTCGGTACGGGCACTCGAGCTAAGACACTGCAACGTCGAGATCGCGGACGCAGGCAATGCGACATTCCCGCGCTTCGCCGGCCGGTGCGCTCGCCTGATGAGTGATCACGACGGTTCGCTCACCAACCTCGGCGTGAGGAACTGCCTCAGGCCGGAGCTCGAGAAGATTGTAGGCGCACTCGTCGGCGCGGGCACGATCGAACCGAACGTACTTCTCATCGTTACCGACGACCAACACCCCGAAGCGATCCAGTATATGCCGGAGGTTCTCTCACGAATCGCCGACGCGGGTGTGCGATTCACCAACGGCTTCACCATTACCCCGGTCTGTGCGCCGAGCCGAGCCGGCATACTCACCGGACAGACACCGCAACGCAACGGTGTCACCGCGAACTTGCTGCCCGACGGGCAAGGCTGGGTAACGGACGGGGCTCTCAACTTGGACGACACGTCGACGCTGGCCAACTGGCTCCAAGCTCGAGGGTATCGCACGGCGCTGCACGGAAAATACCTGAATGGGTACAACTATATCTCCCCATCGGTTCCGCTGGGGTGGGACGACTGGCGCGTCTTCATCCCAGATGACCTCAACTTCTTCAACTACTCTCTCAATGAGAACGGCCTCCCGATACGTTACGGCGACAGATCTCGTGACTACTCCACCGATGTGCTGCTCAAGCACGCGGTCCGTTTCATCGACCGCAACAAGCGCGATCCCTTCCTGCTCGCCTTTGCCCCTTTCGCGCCGCACGCTCCGAGCATACCCGCCCCCCGGCATGACGACGCACTCGGAAACGCCCCCTCTTGGCGACCACCTTCTTGGGCAGCATTCGATCCGAACAAACCCGACTGGTTTCGCTTTTTTTCCAAGTCGGAAGCCGAGCTCATCGAAAGGGATCCGCAATTTGCCGACCAGCGAGAGAGCCTGCTCTCGGTCGATGAGGCGGTTGGCCGCCTGCTGGACCGGCTCGAGCGATTGGGGCTACTCGACAACACCATCGTCGTATTCACCAGCGATCACGGATTGTTATGGGGCGAGCACGGCTGGGTCGCCAAGCGGGTCGTCTACGAGGAATCCATCCGCGTCCCGCTTGCGATCCGCTACCCGATCGCCCTGCCCTACGGTGCGACGGCCGATGCGCCGGTGCTCAACATCGACATCGCTCCCACGATCACGACGCTTGC
>JANQHZ010000569.1 GCA_028282445.1 Candidatus Binatia bacterium
TTGCTCGATCGGAGTCGGCTTCAGGTAATCGACCTTGAGGGAAGCGGTGAAGCCGGTCTTGCCGTGCGCCATGACGACGAAAGCCAGCAGCTGATCGTAAAACGCCGCCACCATGCCGCCTTGGACGGCATCCGGGCCGCTCTCGAACTGGGCCTCAAAGACGAGCTTTGCAATCAGCTTCTCACCGTCCAAGAACATATGGAGCTTCGGGGCGACGGGGTTGAATGCGCCTGTAGCCGGGTTGAAGGGCATGACGCTGTTGGGATCGGCCGCGTCGAAGCGAAAGCGAAAGGTCTCGATCGCGCGATCACGCGTCACCAGCTCCAAGGCGGCCGACAGCTTCTCGACGCTGTCGGCCGCAGCCGCCAGCTCAGCAGTAGAACCGCTCAAGCGCACGATCTTGCGGTTGAGGTCCCTGACCGCATCGACGATTCGCGCGCACTCCTCGACCTGCTCTTCGGAGAAATTGGGGTCGTGGGACCCATAGTCGCTTGCCGGCATCTCGACCTCCTTGCGTACGGCGCAAAGCTTTTCTAGTTAGATCGGCCTGCGCTGAACCGCAAAGAGGTCAAGATCTCGTGAGAACACCCGACGCAATCCCGCTCGATTTCGACGCCGTCATCGTCGGCGCTGGGTTCGCCGGTCTGTACATGCTGCACCGCGCGCGAGAACTCGGCATGCGCGCCCGAGTCTTCGAGGCTGGAGCCGGGATTGGCGGCACCTGGTACTGGAATCGCTACCCAGGCGCTCGCTGCGACATCGAAAGCCTCGAGTATTCGTACCAGTTCTCCGAAGAGCTCCAACAGGAATGGGAGTGGACCGAGCGCTACGCTTCCCAACCAGAGATCCTGCGGTACATCGAGCACGTCGCCGAGCGCTTCGACCTGCTGCGCGACATTCAGCTCGAGACGCGGGTGCTGACGGCTCACTTCCGCGACTCCGACAACAGTTGGACGGTCGAAACCGACCACGAGACGGTGACCGCTCGCTATTGCATTATGGCGACCGGCTGCCTGTCTTCGTCCCACACGCCCGCGATCGAGGGAGCCGAGAGTTTTCAGGGAAAGACGTTCCACACCGGACGTTGGCCCCACGAAGGCGTCGACTTCAGCGGAATGAGGGTCGGCGTCATCGGCACCGGCTCGTCCGGGGTACAGTCGATTCCGATGATCGCCAAGCAAGCCGATGACCTGACGGTCTTCCAACGCACGGCGACGTATTCGGTTCCCGCACACAACGGCCCACTCGATCCCGAGTACCAACGCGAGGTCAAAACGCGCTACGCGGCTCTTCGCGCCGCCAACAGCCACACCCACCTCGGCTTCGGATCCGAGTACCCGGCGAGCGACGACCTTTCCGCCGATGCCACACCCGAACAGCGCGAAACGCGTTACCAGCAGCGGTGGCAACGCGGCGGCCTGCATTTCATGGGTGCCTACCTCGACCTCATGTTGGACCGCGACGCCAACGAGATCGCAGCCGAGTTCGTGCGCGCCAAGATCCGCGCCGCGGTCAAGGACCCGACGACCGCCGAGTTGCTGTCACCGCGCCAGGTGCTCGGATGCAAACGCCTGTGCGTCGACACCGGCTATTATGAGACCTTTAACCGCGACAACGTCCACCTCGTCGACGTCAGCTCGAACCCGATCGAGCGCTTTACCGAAAGAGGCATTGTCGTCGATGGGAACGAGTACGAACTCGACGCCGTAGTATTCGCCACCGGCTTCGACGCCATGACCGGCGCACTCAATCGCATCGACATCCGCGGCATCGACGGCCTTGCCTTGCGAGAGAAATGGGCGGCAGGCCCGCGCACCTACCTCGGACTCGGCAGCAAGGGGTTTCCCAACTTTTTCATCATCACCGGTCCCGGCAGCCCGTCCGTCCTGGCCAACATGGTCCCCGCGATCGAGCAGCACGTCGATTGGATCGCCGAATGCTTGAGCCACATGCAGAGCAACCAGCTCACCCGCATCGAGGTCGACCAAGCTGCCGAAGACGACTGGGTCGACCAGGTCAACGCGCTGGCCGACACCACCCTCTACCCCTCCTGCAACTCCTGGTATCTCGGCGCCAACGTACCGGGAAAGCCGCGCGTCTTCATGCCCTACCTGAGCTATCCAATCTACGTCGCAAAGTGCGACGAAGTAGCGGCCAACGATTACGAAGGCTTCGAGCTGAGCTAATTCGACCGAACAGCGCCTTCAGGAGAGCCCCGCCTCTTTTCAAGCTTCGCAGGGGTGATACGTAAGTGAAACCGCAGATGAACGCAGATCAACGCTGATTCGAGAGTTTAGCGTTTCATTCTCGACGTTACCTGGGCAACTAAGCGTCGATCAGCGTTTATCTGCGTTCATCTGCGGTTCCAAAATATCTTCCACAACGATCAGGAGTAGAAACGATGGCGAAGAAGGACACGCCTGAGCAGGCGGAATTTCGCGCGCATGCCCGCAAGTGGCTCGAGGAAAACCGCCCTGCCCCGCCCAAGACCCGATTGCCCGAGCTGGCGATCGAAGTCGCGCTGGAAGAGCACCGCGACTACCTCTGCGAGTGGCAAAAGAAGTGCTACGAAGCGGGCCTAGTCGCCTGCGACTATCCGACCGAGTACGGCGGCGGCGGTCACAGCGGCTTCCAGCGCATCGCCAACCAGGAGATGGGCCGGGCCGACGTGCCCTTCCTCATCAACGTTATCGGTCTCGGCATGGCCGCCCCGACGATCCTGCATCACGGAAGCGACGAGCAGAAGAAGAAATACCTGCCGCCGCTCTTCTCGGCCGACGAGATCTGGTGCCAGGGCTTCTCCGAGCCGGGCGCAGGCAGCGATCTCGCGAGCGCTCAGACGTCCGCGGTGCGCGACGGCGACAACTGGGTCATCAACGGCCACAAGGTCTGGACGAGTCTGGCGACTTTCGCCAAGTGGATGATCCTGCTGGCGCGCAGCAGCAACGATCACAAGTACAACGGTCTGACCTACTTCGTCGCTCCGATCGCCGCTACAGAAGGCGTCACCGTACGGCCGCTCATCAAGATCACCGGAGGCACCGGATTCAACGAGGTTCTCTTCGAAGACGTCGTCGTCTCCGACGACATGCGGCTCGACGACATCGGCAAGGGCTGGACGGTCGCGATGACGACCCTGACCCACGAGCGCGGCGCCGCGGAAGGCGCCGGCGGCGGCGGCATGGGCATCGAGGAACGCATCGACGGTCTCATCGAGCTCGCCAAGAAGACCCCCCGCGGCTCCGGCACCGCCTGGGACGATGCGGTGATTCGCGATCGAATCGTGCAGATCGCCATCCGCGCTGCCGGACTGCGGCACACGGCGCGACGCGGACGGGTCGACGGGCTGATCGAACACCCGATGCGTTTGCCGCTCCAGGGCAAGGTGGTCATGACGGAGCTGATGCAGGACGCCGCCCAGATCGGCCTCGATCTGACCGGTGCGGCCGGTTCGCTCTACCTGAAGGACCCGAACGCACCCGACGGCGGCGATTGGTCGCATGCCTATCTGAACTCGTACGGCATGACGATCGCGGCAGGTACGAGCGAGATCCAACGCAACATTCTCGGCGAGCGCGTGCTGGGAATGGCGAAGAGCAAATGAGTCCGGTCGCCGCGGCACTGAGCGCTGGACGAGCTGAGTTGGGACTCTGGAGTTAGGACACACGATGCAACCAAAAGACTTTGGATTTGGAGAAGACGAGAAGATGCTGCGCGACTCCGCGCGCAAGTTTCTTTCCGACACCCTGCCGATCGACAAGCTACGCAAGCTGGTGGCCGCCGACCACGTCGACGCTTATGAAAGCGACCCCCAGCCGGTGTTCTACGACGAGGCGATCTGGAAGCAGATCGTCGAGCTCGGATGGACCACGCTGGCGGTACCCGAGCAGTCGGGTGGCGCCGGCATGAAGACGGTCGCGGTCGTCGCGCTCGCCGAGGAGGCCGGAAGAGCCGCTCTCCCCTCGCCGTTGATCGCGACGCTGATCGCAACCGCGATCGTCCGCGAGGCCGACGGACCCGGCGCCAGCAAGTTGCTCGAGCGCATTGCCGCCGGTGAGGCCGTATCGATGGCGATGACCGACGCCCAGGGCTCGTGGGAGGCGGAGGACACCGACGTCGTTGCGAACGTCGCCGGCGACGAGACGAAGCTCTCCGGTACGGCGTGTTTCGTGCAGGATGCCCGCAAGGCCGGCGTCTTCGTCGTCGCCGCAAAGTCGGCCGAAGGCGTCGGACTCTACTGCACCGACGCCGACGCTCCGGGCGTCACCGTTCACCCTGACCAGATCGTCGACCTCACCCGCGACCAGGGCCGCGTCGATCTATCCGAGGTGCTCGTCGCCGCCGACAACGTCATCGCCGCACCGGGAGCTGGAAGCGGAGCGATCGAGAAGGCGATGCCCACCGTGCTGGCGATCGTCGCCGCCGACCTCGTCGGAGCCGCAGAGTGGCAGTTGCAGACCACCGCCGAGTACGCGCGCACGCGAACCCAGTTCGATCATCCGCTCGGCTTCTTCCAAGCCGTCAAGCACCCGATCGTCGACTCGATGATCGCAATCGATCGCGCCCGCTCGCTGGTCTACGCAGCCGCTTGCGACATCGACTGCGGCGACGCAACCGCCGAAACCACCGCCAGGATGGCCAAGTCGGCCGCCGCCGACGCATCTGCCTACGTATCCGGCCGTTCGGTGCAGTTGCACGGAGGGATCGGCTTCACCTGGGAGTGCGACATCCACATCTACTTCAAGCGCCAGCAACACAACCAAATGCTATACGGCGACGGGGTGTACCAGAGGGCGAAGTTGGGGGATCTGCTGTAGCGCCTCGGCGCATTCCGTCCGGCCGGAGATATCCAGCAGGATGTCGGAGATCGTAAGAGTCTCGCCCCGGATCACAATCATTCAGTAGTACAGCTGAGGCGTAGGCCGGTCGAGCACCGTGATCGATCCCCCGGCCCTCGTCCCGCCACGGCGCATCATCCACAGTGAATTGCGCTTCCGAGCGGGGTCGGAAGCGATGGCCCGTTCGGAACAACGCGACTCAGCCAACGACGCTTCTCGCTGGATCACTCGAGATCGTCGTGTATAGAGAGTGGCAGCAGGAGCCGACTCTGGGAACAACGAGCAGGCCCCCGCGGACCGTTGAGAAACGCGCCCGCTATGCGCACTCTACCGACATCGCTGCTCCTACTCTTGATTCCCGCCATCGCCGTCGCGGGCACCGAAGCAATCCCAATCTCGCCGGCGCCGGAATGGGTACTCCGTCATCCGATCGAGTTCGAACGCACCCCCGCCGAGGACACCGTAAGCGATGGAGTGTACTGGCTCCTGGTCGACACCCAGGTACGCATCGAGGAAGGCCGTGAGGAGCGCTATAGCGAGATCGCCTTAAAAGTACTGGACGAATCAGGTGCCAACTTAGCCGGCACCATCAGCATCGATTTCGATCCCGAGTACGAATCCTTGGTCGTGCACGCCGTCGATGTCGTTCGGGACGAATCGCGACAAGATCGCTACCGAGCAGATCGCGTCCAGATGATTCGACGCGAAACCGAGCTCGAGGCACAGCTGTACGACGGCCGCCTGACGTTCAACCTGGTACTCGACGACCTCCGAGTCGGAGACGTCGTCAACTACGCTTACACCGTCTCCGGAGCCAATCCGATCTTCAGAGGCACCTACTCGGATGAGTTCTACACTGAGTGGGACGTACCTGTTGAAAGCTACCGGTTTCGCCTTCTATGGCCCGAACATCGCCCCCTCAACATCCGGGCGATCGGGACCGCCCCTCAACCAATCAAGACTAGCGCCCACGCTGTTGACGAGTACACATGGGCCTCGACTAGAGTCCCGGCAAAGCTACCGGACGGCAATACACCGGGCTGGTATAGCACTTACGCAGGGGTGCAGTTGAGCGAATGGGCGTCCTGGCAAGCAGTCGTCGAGTGGGCTCTTCCGCTGTACGCACCCGATCTCGAGGCGGTCGAGGCCGAAGCCGAACGACTCAGGGCATCCGGCGATGGCGACGCCGCCCGACTGATCGCGGCGTTGCGCTTGACGCAAGACAGCGTTCGCTATGTCGCCTTCGAAATGGGTCGCGGCTCGCACGAGCCGCGACCACCGGCGCAGACGTTGCGCCAGCGGTTCGGCGACTGCAAAGACAAATCTCTGCTATTGGTCTCCCTCCTTAGGGCTCTTGGGATCTCTGCTTCGCCTGCGTTGGTGCACTCCAGCCTAGACAAAGGTCTCCTCGATCGGCTTCCAACTCCTCTCGCTTTCGATCACGTGATCGTCGAGGCCGACCTGGGCGATAGACGTATTTGGGTCGATCCGACGTCGACCTTCCAGCGTGGAGACATCGACCACATTCACCAACCAGACTTTGGCTACGCCCTACCGATCCGCGTCGACGCTTCGAAACTGGTGGAGATGGCGCAACCTCGATCAGGTGCCCCGATCCGATCAGTCGAACAGGTGCTCGACCTGTCTTCGGGCGACGGCGAGCCGGCTGATTTCTCGGTGCGAAGCGTCTACCGCGCAGCGGCCGCCGATGACGTGCGTGCGTGGCTCGCAAACCAGAGCGCTGAGGCAATCGACAAGTCCTACCTCAACTACTACGCAAGCAACTACCCTGGCATCCGGCGCCTCGGTCCCGTCGAGTTTGACGACGACGAGCACCACAACGAGATCACGATCCGCGAATCCTACCAAATCGACGAGATTTGGCAGTACGATGAAAGCACCGGCAGGACCTTCGCCGAAGTACTCCCACAAGAGACGATCGACTTACTCGAATTCCCCTACACCTCGGTCCGCACGACGCCGCTGGCGATCGATCATCCGGTCCACCTATTCCAACAGATCGAAGTTCGCCTACCGGGAGACTGGAACTTCGAGCCGTCCGCCGACGCGCTCGAGAACGACGCAGTCGCGATGACCTACTCCGCCAGAGCCTCCGGCAGTAAGCTCCGACTGACCTACTCATACCGCACCAAAACAGACCATATCGTCGCCGATGCGGCACCGGGCTACTTACAAGACCTCGAGGATTTCTATGATATCCTCGGATATCGGCTGAGCCCGCCCGGGAGCGGGCCGATCAACTGGGCACTGCTCACAATCTACGCGTCCGCTTTCGTGATCGGTGGGTTCATCGCACGACGCCTGTACCTGTTCGAGCCAAAGCAGGGGCCGCCGAAGATCCCCGCGGCGGACCGCCTCGAAGGGCTTGGGGGCTGGCTCGCGTTCGTCGGCCTCGCGGTAATCGTCATTCCGTTTCGAGTGCTCTACGACTCTTTCCAGATCTTGCTGACGTTCGACGCCTCCACTTGGATCGAGCTGATGAGTCCCGCCGCTGAAGCGTACCATCCACTATGGGCGCCGTTCCTAATCTTGGAGGTCGCCTTCGGCGGCTTGATATTGCCCGTTACCTTGGTGCTCCTGCTGCTCTTCATCACCCGTCGCTTGTCCTTTCCGATCCTGTACCGCGGCTTCCTCGTCGTACACACGCTATTTCAACTCTTCGAAGCCAGCATCGTTTCATTCTTGCCTGACGCAATACTCAGCTCCGAGGAGTACGCACAAGTCGGCCGGAACTGCGTCATTGCGGCATGCTGGTTTCTTTACCTGGGCGGATCCAAGCGAGTTGCCGCAACATTCACCCGTCGAAGGATCAGCTCGGAACCACACGACACCGATGGAGAACTCGTCGATATCACGACCTAGCGGGGTGCAAGGGACATGTACACGTCTCTACAGGTCCTGTCTCATTTGCGACAGAAACTTGCTCAGCGCGGCTCGGCATCAAGCCGCGCGCCTCGCTGCACGGGCCACCAAGGGCTTCGGCGGGGCGAGCTTCTCTGCGGTACATTCCAGCAGGCCCTACGATTCCCGACTCGGAATCTACATCAGGCGGTCGCCTGCTTGGCCACCCGTCGCGCGCGGTAGATTAGGGCACCGTACGCCGCCAGAACGAAGGGTGTGAGCGATATGGAGATAGCCGAAAGCAGAACGACGACCGAGTATGCTCCGTCGTCGCTACTCTGTTCGTCTACTCTCAGCCCGCCCATGATCCTAAACACGACGTGTTCGAGATTGAGAGCGCTGAGAGCGACGACGATCAGAGTGAGTGGCAACAGAGTGCCGACGAAGGCAGCCCCGTTGGACAGGCCCGCCGTACGCCGCAGAAACGCGGCGTACAAGCCGACACGCCAGCCAGCCACGACCACGAGGAACCAAACGTTCGCCAGCACCGCCGACTCGGGCCGCATGTATCTCTCGACTGGTATCGCGTAGAGCACGGCGGGTGGCGCGGTTAGCGTGACGAATAACAGGACCCTAACGTACGACCAATTGCGCGGCTTCAACGGCGCGATCAACGCCCAAATCACCAGCGCCAGCACGAGTACATAGGCAACAGAACCCATACCTAGGTTCTGCCACAGATGAGCGCGAGGATTGTCCCAATAGCGTCCGACACCCGCCAGCCAGGTAAACAACAACCCGAACGCGAGAAACGCCCGCCAGTGAGCCACTACCGCAGGGCTCATACTGCGGAACGTGAGAAACCGCCACTCCTCCAGTAAGACTTGCTTGATCGTCACGGGAGCAACGTCAAGTTGGGAGTCAACCTCGACCATAGGCGTCGAGCTCCACACCGATACACACCCAATTGAGGAGCAGACCGTTGTTTCGCGCCAGTACCGGCTTCTTGCGCGCTTGCCCGGGCCTATTCGTACGCCGCTTCGCGTTCGAAGATTGCGTCACCGCATGCCAACCGAAGCTCGATGGTGTCTGCCAGAGGACCCTGCCCGCGTCCTGGAAGCGCCACCCGCTCAACCGAAGCAACTCACCGTGCGCGACGGCCCCCTTCCCATGCCATGCGCCCGGGGGAACTCTCCCGCCCTGGAAGAGCACGCGCCCCCCCACGTCCTCCGCCAAGGCGGCGGTAGTGATGACGCTACAAAACGCCAGCAACAAAAGCGCGCGAAGGGCCCAGATAGATTGACCGGTCATCGATGCCGAATGCCATAGCAGCTCGGAGACGAGAGCTCGACCGCACGAGTTGCCCCGACTCGCGCTATCCCTCACAGCCTCCTGCTCCACAATTCACGTACGTTCTCGGAACGACAGACGACGTATGCCAAGCTCGGCGACTCGTTGTACATCAAAAAAGAGAGGCCCGGGCTCGGTCGGCTCGGGCCTCTACTCTAATCGACGTCGAGGGCCAGCGTGAACTGCGTTACGGGCGCGCCTCCAGCACCAGGTTGAGCGGAGTCTGCGTCGCCTTCCGAAAGCGCGAGAACCCGGCCTGTTCGGCGACTCCGCGCAGGCGCTCTTGTCCGGCCTGCGCGCCCAGCCCTAGCCCCACCTCCTGCGAGAGCGAGCATGGAGTGCACACCATGGTCGACGCGGAGTAGTAGATCCGTCCGACCGGATTGATGTTGTCCTCCAGATTGTTTTCGGCGAAGGGCTCGATCAGCATGAGGGATCCGTCGGGGCTCAACGACCGGCGCACCCAGCGCGCTGCGCCGACCGGATCGCCCATGTCGTGGAGGCAGTCGAAGAGTGTGACCAGGTCGTAGTTGTCGCCCGGATAGTCCTTCGCGGTCGCGACTTCGAAGGTCACGCGCCCCTGCAATCCGGCTTCCACGGCAAGCTCGCGAGCCCTGTTCACGGACTCTTCGTGAGCGTCGTAGCCGATGAACGTCGAGTTCGGGAACGCCTTTGCCATGATCATTGTCGATGCACCGTGACCACACCCGACATCGGCAACCTTGGCGCCGGCCTCGAGCTTGGGCCGCGCTTCCTCGAGTGCGGGAATCCACTCATCGACCAGGAACGCATTGTATCCTGGGTGGAAGAGCCGGCGGGTTCCCTCGAAGAGGTCATGATGCTGTTGGTGCCACCCGAGCGCGCCGTTCCCCTTGAATGCGTCGATCAATTTCTCCTGAACCTTGATCATTGCGGTGAAGCCTAGAAAACCCCCCATCATCGACGCCGGACTGTCGTCGTCGGCAAGCACCGCTGCGTGCTCGTCCGAGAGGCAGAACGTCCCGGCCTTGGCGTCGTAGTCGATGTACTCGGCAGCGGCCTGCGCAGAGAGCCATTCGCGCACGCAGCGTTCCTGGGTTCCGGTCTTGTCCGCCAACTGTTGCGAGGTCATCGGCCCGGCACCGGCCATTGCCTTGTACAGCCCGAGCTTGTCGCCGATGACCGCGAGTGCCGCGGTTCCGGTTGCGCCGACATCGCCGACTACCTTGTGAACGAACTCTTCAACCTTGGCCGAGTCGATCGTCGTATTGTTCTCCGTCATCGTATTCTCCTTGCAATGTGTGTAGTGGGCGTGGACTCGCGAACCGACGATCTCAGCGGCGTTCCGACGCGACACGCGGGATGAGCATCGGGACCGTCTTGCGGTAGTTCGCATACGGGTGCCCAAGCGAGTCTTCGAGGTCGCGCTCTTCGAGCTGGATTGCGATCAGGATGTAGGCGGTGGTCGCCAAGGCGAACAGCAGATGCGCCGCCGTCATGGTCGGTGCCGCCCAGAAGATGGTCAGCCAGCACACGTAGATCGGGTGGCGAACGAACTGGTAGGGACCGGGGGTGCGGAAGCTCTTCTCGACACATTCCCGCCCGACGAAGTGGCTGTAGACCTGACGCAGCCCGAAGAGGTGAAAGTGGTCGATGCAAAAGGTCGCCCCGACCAGCCCGACCCAACCGGCTCCATAAAGGGTGTAGATCGCCGTGCGCAGGGTCGGATTGGAGACCGACCAGACGGTTCCGCCGATCGGCTCCCACAACCAGCACAAGAGCAAAATCGCCGCATTCGACAGCAACACGTATGTGCTGCGCTCGGCAGCGGGCGGAATAATGGTCGTCCACCAGCGCTTGAAGGCAGGTCGGGCCATCACGCTGTGCTGGAGGGCGAAGACCGTCAAAAGCGCGAGGTTGATCGCCAGCGCCGTCCCGATCGAGGAGGTCGGTGCTGAATCCATCGTGCGGGAAAGCCCGATGTTGCCGATGAAGCCCACCGAAACGATGGCCGTGAAGAGGAACGAAACGTAGGCCAGGGCGCCGTAGAGCAAGATGGCCGCCCGGCCGATTAGCCCATTCGCGTGGGTGGTCGTTTCGATGTGTCGGTTGGTCGTCATGATTGGGGCCCTCCTTGGCCGGTTAGTGAGTCGATGCCCCTGAAGGTCGCAAGCCCGGTGCCAACTCCGAATATCCCTTGAAAATGCTACGTTTTCCCCGAAGTCAGCGTGGCCCAACCAGCGCCCTTGTGGTTCTTGGGCCAGAAGTGGTTCTATGTGGCCCACGATGAACCACCCCGAGAACAGCGGTGACGCGACCGCGGCCGTAGTCGGATCGACCCGGCAGGTCGCCGAGCTCCGCAGGCAGATCCCCCGCCTGGCCACCTTTGATTCCGTGCGCAGCCCGCACGTCCCGACCGTGTTGATTTGCGGCGAAACCGGGACCGGCAGGGGCCTGGTGGCGAGGCTCCTGCACGAGTGCGGGCCTCGCGCCGACGGCCCGATGGTCGACGTCAACTGCGCCGCCATCCCCGAGACCATGCTCGAGGC
>JANQHZ010000579.1 GCA_028282445.1 Candidatus Binatia bacterium
ATCGAAACCGCGCTGACGATACTGAGCGAACTGCGGGATCGCGATCGCGGCGAGAATACCGATGATCGCCACCACGACGAGAAGCTCGATCAGCGTGAAACCCTTGTCCTTCCGAACCGTGATTGCCTTCATGATGCCTCCTTGAGAGTGGTTGATGGCCGAAGCCTGTTTGTTGGGCTGTTTTGGTTGGGCGCCTTCCCTCGCGGCGCTTGTCATTTCTATTAAGCAGCAGGCGTGCCAGGTTGGCTCAAATCGCTCCAGTCGCAAAAAAACCGGGGTGGGAGGGGACAAGAATCGCGTTTTCGACCTTGGAGTGACAATTTCTGACGCGGATTGACGGTGGAATGCCGCATTTGGGGTTCATTGCACAGTGCTGGATCCAGGGCCGATGTCGCCGAGGCCGTATTTCTGAAGACGGTGCCGCAGAGACCGATAGTTGATGCCCAGTAGCTCGGCCGCTTTTTTCTTTACACCGCCGGCCTCGTTGAGTGCTCGAAGCAGAATATTCTTCTCGTACTCGGCCAGGTCGCGCTCCAGGTCGATGTTTTCCCACGAGTCGTCCTCGACCACCGATGGGTCCAGGTCGGATGCCACCCCGGACGCTGGGCGAGGTGACTTGCTGCCTTGGGTGAGCGACGATTCTCCGTCGCTGAGATAGGCCGGGAGGTGTTCCAGCTCGGCAGCCTCGCCGTCACAGAGCGCCACGGCGTGCTCGACGATGTTCTCCAACTCGCGAACGTTTCCCGGATAGTCGTATTCGAGGAGAACTCGTGCGGCATCGGCGGAGAAGCGCGAGACCTCGCGGTGATGCACGTTGGAGAACTGCTTGAGAAAGTGTCGGACCAGGATCGGAATGTCCTCAGTGCGATCTCGTAGCGGAGCGATCTCGAGCTCGATTACGTTGAGACGGTAGAAAAGATCTTCCCGAAACCTGCCCTCGCGCACTTCGTTGGGAAGGTTGCGGTTGGTGGCGGCGATGATCCGCACGTTGACTGCGACGTTGGTCTCGCTGCCGACCGGGCGGAAGGTTCGCTCCTGCAGTACCCGGAGGAGCTTCACCTGGAGTTGAAGCGGCAGCTCTCCGATCTCGTCGAGAAAGATCGTGCCGCCGTCGGCCATGCGAAAGGATCCGGCGCGATCCGAGTCGGCGCCGGTGAATGCGCCCTTCACATGTCCGAACAACTCGCTCTCGATCAGGCTCTCCGGGATCGCGCCGCAATTGAGAGCGACGAAGGGTTTGTCGCGTCTCGCTCCCTGAGCATGGATCGCGCGCGCCACGACCTCCTTGCCGGTGCCGCTTTCGCCGGTAACCAGTACGGTTGCATCGGTGCCTGCTACCCGTTTGATGACCTTGCGTAGCTCGATGATGGTCGAGCTCTTGCCGTACAGACCGTCGGTCGGTGTTTCCGACGCATCGAGCGGATCCTCCGCTGGCTCGCAGAGTTCGGCGACCGACTCGTTCGCCGGCGTTTCCTCGATCTGCCGGAGGGTGGTGATGTCTTGCAGGACGTACAAAGCGCCGATCGTGTGTCCGAAGGTGTCGCGCAGTGGCGCAGTAGAGGAGCGCAGCTCGACGGTCGTCTGATCGTCCTGCTCGTGCGAGAACTCGATCGGCTCGACGGCGCCGGGCGACTGAAGAAAGCGCAAGCGTGCGCTCGAGGTAAGCTTGAGCGCGGGGAACACGTCGCCGATATTCCGACCGCGCAGCGATTCTGCGAAACCATCTTCGAAGATCCCCTCGCCCGATCGCTCGACCGCAATGATGCTGCCCTCGGTGTCGGTGGTGATCAGTGTGCTGCCGATGGCCCGCGCGAGAGTGTCCTTGAGGATGGCGAGTCTGTCTCGCTCGGCTCGTTTCTCCTCGAGCAAGCGTTCGGTTTCGAAGATTCGCTTGGTGAGAAATCCAGCGAGCAGGGCCGTCAGCAGAAAGGTGAGGTTGGTCGTGACGATGCGCGACGCGAAGGCCAGATCGAAGGTGTGCGGTGGCAGCTCGTACGGGCGGACGACGTCGATCGTCCCGGTCGCCATTGCGATCAACAGGGTGTCGTACAAGACGGTCGCCGCGACGGCGGTGAAGATCGCGCCGTTCGCGAACAAGAGCGCGGCGCTGTTGACGATCGCCAAGCTGTACAAGAACGCGAAAGGACTATCGATTCCGCCGGTCAGATAGATCGCGCCAGTGGTGAGCAGCAGGTCGATGATCACCTGGC
>JANQHZ010000607.1 GCA_028282445.1 Candidatus Binatia bacterium
TTTCCTGCGCGGCACGCCGAGCATTCACAACCTGGAGGTCGCGCTACCGCCGGGAAGCGCGCGATCGGCATCGGTCGATCTCGTCGTCCCCGACAACCTGCCGGCGCCACTCTCCTTTTTCGCTCTGCGCGCGCGACCGGCCGACGGCGACGCGGAGATCGAGGACTCAACTCTAGAGCAGTTTCGCCGTCGCGACACTCTCGACCGGCAACGCTTGCGATCCTACGCCTCCCTGCCTGGGATCGGCATCGCGTCGGTTCACGACCGGGTCTTCACCCGACTCATCACCAATCATCGATCGCAAGCACCGACCGGCTTCGTGCTCAGGTTGCGCGGTACGATCACCAACCTCTATTCCGAGGAGGTCCACGGCGTTCGCTACCGGGTCAAGTTCCTCGCCCAGGAATCCGATTCGGCGAGGGTTCTCGGCGTCGACAAGATCGAACGGCACGCCTTGAAGATTCCGCCCGGCGAGAACAAGGCTCTCAGCATCGAGCTCGAAAGCTCCTACGTGGGCGTCCGCGGCTTCAGGTTCGTACTGGAAACCTGGCCGATGAAGCTGGGCGCGGTGGCCATCGACCCGCCCGACGACTGGTAGGCGTCGCGCCAGCCCCTCGACCCGGTCGTGCGATGACTACCCGGCGCGGTCAATCAGGCGGCCGTGGACGTAACTTCGAAATCGCAAGGCCCTGGGAACATCTCCGCCGTGAGCGCCTCGACCGACTCTTGGATCTCGCCGACTCGTAGGGCTCGATCGTCGTCATCGTCGAAGCTCGTCTCGTCGTTGATGCATCCCGAATCGTAGCCCTCGTACACGCCGGCGCGCGGGACTCGGTTGGGAAGGTTCGACCGATGCAGCGACCAGCGGCCGTTGCCGAGCGCCTGCCCGGTCCAAACCATGCCCGCCAGGTAGCTGTGCAGTGAGAGTACGTTGCTGCGCCGAAAGCGCTGCTGGATGCTGCGCTCGTAGATTTGCGGGAACCTCCGGTGGGTCTGCTCGAAGATCCCTTTGAGAAAGGGAAACGGACGGTGCCCGTCGCGAAAAGCAATCTCGGCGGCGTCACGCGAGTCGAGGCTCCGCTTCCAGATGAGGTTGGAGAACTTGCACGCTTGCGGCCAGATCCGACGCGGCGCCTTTGCGTAGCGTCGAGGATCCATCCACCCCGTCATCCCGAGCGGCTTGCGCACGCAACTTTGAATCGGCCGCGCCTCGCGATCGAAAAGACGCGACCGGTCGATGGGGCGGCAGAAGAACTGATCGTCTTCGAGGTAAACGAAGCGATGGGCGAGCCCTGGAACGCGACCGATCTGGGTGTCGATCACGAAGCTGCTGAACGTCGGTAGCAGGATCCGGCTGTCGAAGTACTCCCGGTGCAGGTGGATCGCGATCTTTGGATGAGACCGATTCAACCAAGCCGGAATCTGGCGTTCGTGGTGGAAGACGAGGTGCAGGCGCCTAATCCAAGGCACACAGAAGAAGATGCTGCGGACGGCCATTCGAAGTTGCCCGAAATCGTTGATGCGGTTGAGCCGCGCGGTCTGCTGCCCACGCTCCCCAAGCAGCTTGGCACACTCGAGCATCTGCCAGGCGTAGATGTCGTCGTTGCCGTCCACATACGGCAGGTAGACATCTACGTCGTCGGCTGCGTCCATCCTATCGCCCAACACCGCTCAGAGGGGTGTCGAGAAATCGACTATATCGGGAATAGCGAGTGCTCATTTGGGCTCAGGCGGAGGCGAGGCGAAGGCTGAGGATGGAAGGAAGGCTTCGGTCACGGCAATCGCCGTCGCGCTCTGCGCGACCAACACCCTCAGCCTCGCCTCAGCGCGAGCCTTTGCCTCAATCGCCAAGACCGTTTGACCAGAGCTCGATCCCGGCGACAAGACGCTCGCGCCGGCTCACGCCGCCGCTCCGCAAAGGAGAGAGCGGAGGAAGCTGCCGGTGTGGGAATCCGCGATACCCGCGACCTTCTCCGGCGTCCCGGTTGCAACCACGGTGCCGCCACCGGCGCCGCCCTCGGGACCGATGTCGATCAAGTGGTCCGCCGTCTTGATGACATCGAGATTGTGCTCGATCACGACGACGGTATTGCCACTCTCGACCAAGCGGTTGAGCACCTCCAGCAACTTGCGAACGTCGTCGAAATGCAGCCCGGTCGTCGGCTCGTCGAGGATGTACATCGTTTTGCCCGTCGCGCGTTTGCTGAGCTCCTTCGCCAGCTTGATGCGCTGCGCCTCGCCGCCCGACAGGGTCGTCGCGGCTTGGCCGAGGTGAATGTAGTCGAGGCCGACGCCGACCAGCGTATCGAGCTTGGCGCGCGCCGGCGGCACGTTGGTCAGAAATTCGAGCGCCTCGCCGACCGTCATGTCGAGTACGTCGGCGATGTTCTTGCCACGGTAGCGAATCTCGAGAGTCTCGCGATTGTAGCGCGCCCCCTTGCACACTTCGCAGGTAACGAAGACGTCCGGGAGAAAATGCATCTCGATCCGGTTGACGCCGTCCCCCGAGCACGCCTCACAGCGGCCCCCTTTGACGTTGAACGAGAAGCGCCCGGGCCCGTAGCCGCGAGCACGGGCGTCGGGCAGCTGCGCGAAGAGATCGCGGATGTGGGTAAACAACCCCGAGTAGGTCGCCGGGTTGGAGCGCGGAGTGCGGCCGATCGGCGCCTGGTTGATGTCGATCACCTTGTCGATCAGCTGCCATCCGACCATGTCGCGGTGCGTGCCGGCGCTCTCCTTGGACCCGTTCAACCGCTGGGCCAGGCCGCGGTAAAGAGTGTCGTTGATCAGCGAGCTCTTGCCCGACCCAGAGACACCGGTGACGCAGATGAAGGTTCCCAGCGGGAAGGCGACATTGACGTTGCGAAGATTGTTGTGGCGCGCACCTTTGATTTCGAGTTTCCAGCCGTTA
>JANQHZ010000612.1 GCA_028282445.1 Candidatus Binatia bacterium
GGAGAGAACCGCAGATGAAGCCGCCAAGGTCGGCGCCTACGACCAACCAAAGGATTGACCGGATGTCTGGAGGAAACCCTTGAACGAACGAGCACCAAAGGACGGAGAAGCGTCTCCCGACGCCTCCGAGAGCCTGCGCCACCTGGTCGGCGCCTGGAGCACCGACCGCCTGACCACCGACGAGGTCAACCTGCCGATGATCCGACACTGGTGCGAGGCGATGTCGGACTGGAATCCACTCTACACCGATCGCGAAGCCGCAGCGGCATCTTCTCATGGCGGACTCGTCGCACCGCCGGCGATGCTCGACACGTGGATGATGCCGGGGCACAACCCCTTGCAGACGCAGGTCGATGCCGAGGGCCGACCGGTCGGCTTGGTACCGGTCATCGAGGCGCTCGACGAGGCCGGCTTCACGTCGATCGTAGCGACCAACACGACACACGAGTACGACCGCTACCTACGTCCGGGCGACCGCGTCAGCGCGCGCGCGGCGGTGACGAAGCTGTCATCGCAGAAGGAGACGGCGCTCGGCCCCGGTCACTTCCTGACGGCCGAGACCGAGTTCCACGACCAGAATGGCGAGCGCGTGGGACGAATGATCTTCCGACTTCTCAAGTTCAAGCCCTCGGGGGATCTGTCCGCGGACGCTCTCGGAGGCGGAGCGACGATGGAGCGACCGCGACCGGCGATCAGCCGCGATACGAAGTTCTTCTGGGATGGCGTCGACGCCGGAGAGCTACGCATTCAGAAATGTACGAGCTGTGGGCATCTCTACCACCCGCCGGTCGTTCGCTGCCGCAAGTGCGGCTCGTACGAGCTCGGTTACACGGTCGCCAGCGGCCGCGGTACCGTATACAGCTTTGCTGAGGTGCAACATCCGCAGTTCCCCATGTTCCAGTACCCTCTCGTGGGGGTGCTCGTGGAGCTCGAGGAGGGCACTCGTTTCCTCAGCAACCTGGTCGCGGCGGATCCCGAGCATGTAGAGATAGGGCTCCCCGTCGAGCTGGCGATCACCGAGGTCGATCCGAATCTCAAGTTGCCACTCTTCCGGCCTGCACGGCCGCCGCGTCGCGAGACCACGCGTACCCTCGATGAGGTTGCGGTCGGCGATCGCTTGCCGATGTGCCCGGTTCCGATCACCGCGACACAGATCGTCGCAGGAGCTCTTGCGAGTCGCGACTTTCAGGAGGTGCATCACGATCCCGAGATCGCCAAGCTTCGCGGGCTGCCGAATATATTCATGAACATCATGACCTCGGGTGGTCTAACGGCGCGCTACGTGACCGACTGGGCTGGTCCAGAGGCCCGGCTGCGGCGCATGGGCATCCGACTGGGGATCCCCAATTTCCCGGGAGACACCATGACGTACGTCGGCGAGGTGAAATCGAAGGAAGTGAGGGACGAAGTCGGGGTCGTCGAGCTAGAGGTTCGTGGGTTCAACTCGATCGGCGATCACGTGACCGGAGACTTCGCCCTCGAGCTTCCGACGGGCAAAGGAGCAGGCGCATGACGATGTCCCTTGCGGGCCGGACGGCCATCGTCGGAATCGGAGCAACGGAATTCTCGAAGAACTCGGGCCGCACAACGCTGCGTCTGGCGGTGGAGTGCTGCGAGGCGGCGATCCGCGACGCGGGTCTCGCGCCGGATCAGATCGATGGCGTCGTTACGTTCACGCTCGACGACAACGACGAGATCGAGCTGCAGCGAAGTCTCGGCCTCGGCGATCTTACGCACTTCAGCCGCGTGCATCACAGCGGTGGCGCGGCTTGCGCAACCATCCAGCAAGCTGCGATGGCGGTCGACAGCGGCGCGTGCAACTACGCGCTCGTCTACCGCGCCTTCAACGAACGCTCCGAGACGCGCTTCGGCGCGGGCATCCAGGGCCTCGGCGACGCGCCCACACCGCTGATGGTCGATTTCGGCTGGTGTCTACCGTTCGGCCTTATGACGCCCGCGTCATGGGTAGCGCTCTTCGCGACCCGCTATATGCACGAGTACGGCGCGACGAGCGAGGATTTCGGTCGCGTTTCCGTTGCCGACCGCAAGCATGCCGCCACCAACCCCAACGCTTTCTTCTACCAGAAGCCGATCACACTGGAGGATCATCAGTCGAGTCGCTGGATCGTCAAGCCGCTTCATCTGCTCGACTGCTGCCAGGAGAGCGATGGCGGGCAGGCCTTGGTCGTGACGACCCTGGAGAGGGCACGCGATCTGGAACACACGCCGGCCGTGATCGCCGCGGCCGCGCAGGGCAGCAGCGACGACCAGCACATGATGAAGAGCTACTACCGCGAGGACATCACAGGCCTGCCGGAGATGGGCGTCTGCGCGCGGCAGCTGTGGCGCGATTCCAAACTGACTCCGCAGGACATCCAGAGCGCGGTCATCTACGACCACTTCACGCCATTCGTCCTGCCGCAGCTCGAGGAATTCGGGTTCTGCAAGAAAGGCGAGGCCAAGGATTTCGTGAAGGGCGGCAACATCGAGATGGGAGGCAGCCTGCCGATCAATCCGAACGGTGGCCAGCTCGGTGAAGCCTATATCCACGGCTTGAACGGAGTCGCCGAGGCGGTGCGGCAGGTTCGCGGCACCGCGGTCAATCAAGTGCCAGATCTCGAGAACATCTTGGTCACGGCCGGGACGGGCGTTCCGACGAGCGCGCTGATTCTGTCGACCGTGTCCTGACTGGAGCCAGGCCCGCGGATCGAGAGGAGGAATCACAATGGATCTTTCTGGAAAGACGGTTCTGGTGACCGGCGCCGGCAGCGGCATGGGCCGCCTGGCAGCCGAGCGTTGCGCGGACGCCGGCGCGCAGGTCGCGTCGCTCGACGTCGACGAGAAGGGGCTCGAGGAAAGCGCGCGCCAACGTGAGGGGATTCACCCAGCGCTCGTCGATGTGACCGACTTCGCAGCCCTTTCGCGTACGGTGGCGGAGGCTGAAGCCGAGCTGGGCCCCTTGGAGCGGGTGTACAACGCGGCGGCGATCATGCCGATCGGAAAGCTGGTCGAGCAGGACAACGCGGCGATTCACAAAGCCATGGACGTCAATTACGGCGGACTGGTGAACATCGCCCAGGCAGCGTTGCCGGGCATGCTGCAGCGCGGCCGCGGCGACTTCGTCAGCTTCGCGTCGAT
>JANQHZ010000668.1 GCA_028282445.1 Candidatus Binatia bacterium
CGCGTAGTCGTCCGGTAGCTCGTTGAGCAGCACGATCCCCGGCGTGTAGTCCATGACGTAGAACGGCATCTCGTTGACCGAGTCGTCCGAGCACAGGGCAATGGTGCGAGGCACCGGTACGCCGGTGTCCTTGAGGGCGGTCAAGACGCGGTACTCACGGGTCATGTCATGCGCGGTGGGCAATACATGACCGAGCGGCGGTCGCCGCAGCACCCATTCGCGATCACCACCCCGCACCAGGTAGGTGACGTTCGACTTACCACCGGCGATCAGCTCGAACGACAGCTCGCAGTCGCCGCCGGGGACGTTGTCGCGGAAGAATCGGGATACGTTTTCATAGTGAACGCCGGGCACTTCTTTGCTCATGGCCGGAACCTCGCAAATGTCGCGCAAGCGGACAAGGAGGCCGGCGGGGCGGTCGAGGCATCCCCCTTCGCTAAGCTTCGGAGGACAAGTTGCCTCGCCCCTACGGTGGTGAGGGGAAATCGGTTCGCCTGTAGGGGCGACGCATCCCCCTTCGCTAAAGCTTCGGAGGACAGGTGCGTCGCCCGGCGGCGGCTGTGACGGTTCGGGCAAGATGACGGTTGGTGTCGTCGCCCGGCGGGTGCGGCGCGGGCTTGTCTTGACTCATGGCTTCGCTGTGTGGCTCGGTAATCCGGTGGTGAATCGACGATGACACCGGTGATCGTGGAAGCGGCCATCAACGGCGTGACCAGCAAGCAGCAGAACCCCTACGTTCCGGTCTCGCCGGACGAGATTGCTGCGGATGCGCTGGCTTGTTTCGACGCGGGCGCGGCGATCGTTCACAACCATACCGACAATCCGATGGATCCGGGCGCGGCGATTGCGGCGCGCCAGCTCGAGGGTTGGAGGGGCGTGTTCGAAGTGCGCCCCGACGCGATCTTGTACCCGACGGCCGGCTTCGCCGGCGGCACCGAGGCGCGCTTCGCCCACATCCCGATCCTTGCTCGCGAGTGCGATGTTCGCATGTCGGTCTTCGATCCCGGATCGGTGAATCTCGGAGACCTCGACGGCGACGGTGTGCCCGGCGGCAGCTTCGACTTCGTCTACGCCAACAGCTTCTCGGATATCCGCCACCAGGCGGAGCTTTGTCGCGAGCACTCCCTCGGCCCGAGCATTTCGATCTTCGAACCGGGCTTCCTGCGTTGCGCGCTCGCCTACCATCGCGCCGGTCGACTGCCTGAGGGCGCCTTCATCAAGCTCTATTTCGGCGGCGGCGCCGACTACCTGGCCGACGGCGGCGGCGGTCTCGGATTCGGCCTGCCACCGACGCCGCTCGCGCTCGAGGCCTATCTCGAGATGTTGAACGGCTGCGATCTGCCGTGGGCGGTTGCGGTACTGGGAGGCGACGTTGTCGAGACCGGACTCGCCCGATTGGCGATCGAGAAGGGCGGACACCTGCGGGTGGGCTTGGAGGACTACGCCGGTAGCGGCACGCCGACCAACGCGGAGCTGGTGAAGGCCGTTGCCGCAATGGCGATCGAGTCCGGTCGCGGTGTCGCAAACTGCGCACAAGCGACGGAGATCTTGCGCCTACCGAGGTAGAACGATCGCGCCCAACACGTCCCCCTGGAAGGAAGGGGGATGGGTTCGTTGGTCGCCTTCCAGGGATGTCGATCTTTCCGACACTGGACGCGCGATTAAGGCTGAGGCTGAGGCGAGTCGAAGGCTGAGGAACGTAGGAATGCAATGGCACTCGGCGATAGCCGTCGCGCTCCGCGCCACCACCATCCTCAGCCTAAGCCTCGCCTCAGCCTTCGCCTTAATCAAACGAACCCACTCACATCGACACAGCACACCGCGGCGGTATGATACTGCGATGCTGTCTCGGTGGCTGATGTGTATCGTCTGTCTCTTCCCCGGCTTAGTGCTCGCGCAACCGACTGTCGAGCTCGATCTACTCGGGTTTCCCACGACCGGCTCGTTGCGTCGGTTGCTCGGGTCGAGCGGTACGGGGGCGTTCGGCGTTCCGGTTGCGGGTGGGCTTGATTGCGATGGCGACACTTTTGCCGACGTGGCCATGGCCTCGATGTTGGCGGGGCCGCTCGAACGCACCGCTGCCGGACAGGTCTACCTTCTGTTTGGCGACGGCACGATCTCGGGGTCGGTCGACACGGCGACGGTTCAATCCGGTGTCCTCCGCTTCGCCGGGTCGGGGCCGTTCGAGCACGCCGGTAGCGAGATTTGGATCGACGACGTCACCGGCGACGGCTTGGGCGACGTTCTGATCGCCCGGCAAGATTTCACCACCGCCGGCCGCACGGGGGCCGGCGCTCTCTCGATCGTCGTCGGCGGGCCGTTTCTGCGTACGCACGCGGCGACTCTCGAGGAATTCGACCTCGCGGCGCCACCGGCCGGGTCGGTCGTAACCACCATCTTTGGAGCGAACGCATTCGACCGGGTCGGCATCTGGATGAGGACGGGCGACGTCACCGGCGACGGGCTTGCGGATATCGTCGTCGGTGCCGATCAGCAGGAGAGCTCGCTGGCGACTCACGCGGGAGTCGCCTATGTGATTCGCGGCGGCGCTCATCTCGCGACGAATCAGAGTATCGACCTGGCGTCCTTCGGGTCGACCGCGCTGGCCGGCAATCTGCTGCGCATCGATCCGCCCGCCGGTTCTTTCGAAGCGCATTTCGGCGGCACCGTTCAGATCGCCGACCTCGACGGCAACGATCGCGGCGAGGTGCTGATCGCGACTGCGCTCAACCGCGCCGGTGCGACCCTGCGGGCGAACGGTGCGCCATTGGGATCGGCGCATGGTACCGGCGGGTCGGCCGACGGGAGCGTCTACATCGTTTGGGACGACAATATCCCCGCCGGGGCATGGACGGCCGGTCTCACTCTGGATACCTCCTCGTTACCCGGTTCGCGCACACTCATGCACGGTGGCAACGATAACGTTTCCTTCGGCGAGGAGATTCTCGGTGGTCTCGACTACGACAACGACGGCGACGCCGACTTGTTCATCGGCGATCTCACCGCCGACGTGTCGCCGTCCGGCAATCGGCCGTTCTCCGGGAGCGGCCACGTTTTCTACGACGCGGCGTCGCTGAAGGGTCTCACCTTCGATCTCGACGCGCTCCCGACGGGGCTCACCGTGTCGACCTTCGTCGGCGCCGAGACCGGCGACATCGCCGGTGATACGGCGGCGCACGGCGACTTCGACGGCGACGGTATCGGCGATCTCGCGTTCAGTGCGCCGCACGGTTCCCCCTTTGGGCGAGACGAAGCGGGAATCGTTTACGTTCTCTTCGGTCAAGACGGTGCGTGGCCGAGCTTCGTCGACTTGACCCCGGCCAACCTGCCGCCGCCGTCGAGCGTGCGCATGACCGCGGTCTACGGCGCCTTCGGCACCAGCGGCTCGGATGCGGGCGATACGTTGTCGTACAGTGCCGCCGCCGGCGATATCGACGGCGACGGCAAGACGGACTTCATTACCAACGAGATGCAGGGCAATGGGGGCTCGCCGGCCGCGGAAGATACCGGCAACTTGATCGTCCTGAGCGGCGCTCGCATCGGCGGACAGCTGTGCCCGCTCGACGTCGACGCCAATGGCACGATCGATGCCAACACCGATGGAGTGTACGTGTTCCGGCGGCTGCTCGGCTTGTCCACCGTCGTGCCGGCGAGTTTCCGCGATCTCGATCCGGACATCGCGGACGATGCCACCGTCAGCGCTCAGGTCGACGCGCTGGGGAGTGGGCTCGACGTCGACGGCAGCGGCGCCGTGTCTCCGAGTACCGATGGCGTCTACGTCTTTCGCCGCCTGTTGGATCTCGCGACGGTCGTGCCGTCTGATTTTCGCGCGCTCGACCCTGGTATTCCCAGCGATGAGGTGGTCGGCGGCGCGGTGGACGCGCTGTGTCCCTGATCGCGGCGCGGAGATTGAGCGAACCCGGTCGGTCGGCCTATGGTAGCCGAGCGACCCATACCGCACTTTGCCGACGCACGGCCGCAAGGAGGTTTCGATGTCCGCAATGCCCAAGGTAGCCGCCGGGCTGAACCACGTCGCCTATCTGACCGAAGATACCGCGAAGACGAAGCGCTTTTATTCGGAGATTCTGGGATTTCCGCTGGTCGCCGCGGTGCGCAACGACTACGACCCCGAATCGGACTCCAACCGACGCAGCCTGCACACGTTCTTCGCGATGGGCTCCGGCGAGGTCATCGCTTTCTTCGAGATCGAGGGAGTGAAGCACCCGCCCAAGGACGATGTGCCGACGTGGGCACGCCATTTCGCGATGGGGGTCGAGTCTCGCCAGCAGCTCGACGACTGGCACGCGCGCCTGAAAGAGCACGGCGTGCCGGTTACCGACGTCGTCGACCACGACGGCATCTGGTACTCGATCTACTTCATGGACCCGAACAACGTCCTACTCGAGTTCACCTACCAAGCCCGCGAGCTCGACGCCGACGACGCGTCCAAGGCCGAGACGATGCTGGAAGAGTGGAACGCAACCCGCGCCTCAAGCCCCGCGGACAACAAATAGGAATTCACCACGGAGGCACAGAGACACGGAGAAGCGATCGGCTCCGCGACCAGGCGCTCGGTGTCTCTGTGCCTCCGTGGTGAGAATATTCTCCTCGGAGTGGGTAGGGCGGCCCTAGGGCCGCCGCGGTAAGCCATTCCGATGGCGGCCCCAGGGCCGCCCTACGAGCTGGATCAGCGTTCATCAGCGTGCATCTGCGGTTTCACGGTAAGTCCGCTCGAAGAGTGAATTCACCACGGACAGAGACACGGAGAAGCGATCGGCGCCGCAACCAGGCCCTCGGTGTCTCTGTGCCTCCTGTGACGCCCTCGTTCAAGGCAGGAGATCAATTTTGGAATCCAGAGGTTTCGTTGAGCCAGGTATACGAAGCGGCAGTCGGGTTGGAGCAGGGCTCGCCTCCTGTTCGTGCGCGTCGTCAGAGCGACGGTCACCAAGTTATGATTCGCTGCCCGAGCTTTCTCGAAAGGAGCCACACTCTGTGACGTCGCGGAGCGACAAGGCACGGAAACGCTCGCTTTCGGCTCAGGGCGGCTATGCGCCCATTCCAATTCGACAATTGCTCTGCCTACCTCGATCCCTTCGTAGTTGATCTTTGGTTGGTGGTGGATGTTACTCAGGCAGCAACAGGAGCCGCGACTGCTTCGAGCCACAGTGCCCGTAGCTGAACGGCCA
>JANQHZ010000692.1 GCA_028282445.1 Candidatus Binatia bacterium
TATCTGGTCGGTTCGACGATGGGGCCACATCCCTATCCGCGCATCGTGCGGGACTTCCAGTCGGTGATCGGGAGCGAGACCAAGCGCCAGATTCGCAAGCGCGAGGGGCGGCTTCCCGATTATCTGGTCGCCTGCATCGGCGGTGGGAGCAACGCGATGGGATTGTTCTACCCATTCGTCCAAGAGACCGGGGTCGAGATGGTGGGGGTCGAGGCTGCCGGGAGCGGGATCGATTCGGGCGAGCACGCCGCGTCGATCAGCGGTGGAATGGTCGGCGTCCTCCACGGCAAGAAGACGTATGTGCTGCAGGACGAGCTCGGGCAGGTGCAGCCGGCGCATTCGATATCGGCGGGACTCGACTACCCGGCGGTCGGTCCGGAGCACGCCTACTTGCACGCTAGCGGACGCGCGAAATACGAGGCGGTAACCGATGCGGAAGCGATGGAGGCGCTGCAGCTTCTGACCGAAACCGAAGGGATCATCCCGGCCCTGGAGACAGCCCACGCGATCGCGTACGTGACCAAACTCGCTCCCCGCTTGCGGGCCGACCAGATCATCGTCGTCAACCTGTCTGGACGCGGCGACAAGGATATGAATACGGTCGCCGATTACCTGGGAGTTTCCCTCTAGGCATGAGCTCGACAAACCGCATTGACCGGCGCTTCTCGGACTTGCGTACGCGCAACGAGGTGGGGCTGGTCCCCTTCCTCACCGCGGGAGACCCGGACCTGGGGGTGACCCGGTTGCTGGTCGAGGCTGCGTGCCGTGCCGGAGCGGACCTGATCGAGCTTGGCGTTCCGTTTTCCGACCCGACCGCCGACGGTCCTGCGATCCAGCGTTCGTCGGCGCGGGCGATCGAGCGCGGCGTCTCGCTCCCGGCGATTTTCGAGATGGTGAGCGAGGTTCGCAAGTCGAGCGACGTTCCGATCGTCCTGTTCGGCTACTACAACCCGATCTTCCACTACGGGCCCGAACGCTTTGCGCGCGATGCGGCGCGCGCCGGTGTCGACGGCGTGCTGGTGGTCGACCTCCCGCCCGAGGAAGCGGACGAGCTGTACGGACCGGTCACGGATGCTGGCTTGAAGATGGTCTTCCTGTTGGCGCCGACGAGCGACGAGAATCGCGTGCGGGTCGTCCTGAAGAAGGCCGGTGGATTCGTCTATTTCGTATCGATGACCGGTGTGACCGGGTCCAAGCAGATCGACACGTCCGAAGTGCGCTCGCTGGTAGACGGCCTGCGCCAGAAGTGCCGACTCCCGATCGGCGTCGGGTTCGGCATCACGACGCCCGACGAGGCGGCGGCGGTGGCCTCTTTCGCCGACGCTGTTGTCGTCGGCAGTGCCATCGTGCGCATCGTCGAGGAGAAGGCGACTGCGGCCGACTTGGTACCGACGGTGGAAGAGTTCGTCCGGCAGCTCAAGGAGGCGACTCGCAACCCAGCGCCGGCGGCTGCCTGAGACCCGACAGCATTCGTGGAGGCTTACCGGCAGACCCTCGATTGGCTGTACTCGCTCGAGATCTCGAAAGGTATCGAGCTGAAGCTGGAACGGGTTCGCGCCGCCCTCGCCGAGCTCGACGATCCGCAGAGTCATCTGCGCTGCATCCACGTTGCCGGCACCAACGGTAAGGGATCGGTCGTCGCGTTCCTCTCGGCGATACTCACCGCTGCCGGCTATCGCGTTGGAGCCTACACATCACCGCACCTGGTCGAGCTGACCGAGCGTATTCGCATCGGTGCCGAGGAGATCGAGCGGTCGCAACTGGTCGCGCTTGCCGACGAGGTGAAGCGACGGGTCCTCGACCGCGGCATCGGACTGACCTTCTTCGAGGTCGTCACCGCAATCGCGCTGTTGCACCTGAAGCGTTCGCAGGTCGACTACGCGATTCTCGAGGTCGGGCTCGGCGGGCGTCTCGATGCCACCAACGTCGTCGACCCGCTGGCCGCCGTCATCACGTCCATCGGGATCGATCACACCAGCTACCTCGGTTCGACTCTGGCGGAGATCGCGTTCGAGAAGGCCGGGATCGTGAAGCCGGGGCGGCCTCTGATCACTGGCGAGATCGATGCAGTTCCGGCTCAGGTGATCGAAGACATCGCCGAGCGCCGTGGAGCGCCGATTTATCGCAACGGGCGCGAGTACCGCTGGAGCGTGCGCGCCGACGGCACCATGGACTTCGAGGGGATGGGGTGGGCGCTGGAGCGGCTCGAGGTCGGGCTCGCCGGGCGGCATCAATCGGCGAACGCGGCGACGGCGGTCGCGACCCTGGGGGTTCTAGCGGAAACCGCTTCGGTTTCGGAGGCGGCCCTCCGCAGCGGGCTGAGAAGCGTGTCTTGGCCGGGGCGGATGGAGGTCGTCGGTCACGATCCGCTGACGATCCTCGACGGCGCTCACAACGTCGACGCGATGTCGGCTTTGGTTCCGGAGGTGCTGAGGATTGCGGCGGAGCGGCCGCTGCGCGTGCTGTTCGCTGCGATGGGTGATAAGGACTGGCCCACAATGGTCGAAGCTCTCGCTCCTCATTGTGCCTCCGCCGTCGTCACCGAGGTGATTCCCGATCGCGCGGTTCCCGCCGAGCGTTTGCGCGATGCCTTTTCGGGTTATTGCGCGACGACCGTCGAAGCCGATCCGGACAAGGCATTCGAGCGTGCGCGCAGCGAAGCGTCGCCGGGCGAGGTCGTGTTGGTCAGCGGCTCCCTCTTTCTGGTTGGCGCGGTGCACCGGTACCTGCGCGACCGCGGCAGGGTGGGCGCCGATCCGCGATGATCGCGGCAAGGCCCGTCCTCGACGTGCTCGCCCCGGCGGCGAGCGCTTTCGCTCTCGGCTTCGTCCTCGCTCTGCAGTCGGCCGTCCTTGCGGAAGAACCCGATCTGCCCATCGACGCCGATGCCGAAGTCACCATCGACGCCGACTCGATTGGTTATAACCAGAAGGAGAACACCGTCACGGCGGAAGGCGACGTCGAGATTCGCAACGGCGCCACAACTCTGAGCGCCGATCGGGTCGAGGTCAATCGCGAGACGCAGGAGGCTTCGGCGAGCGGCAACGCCGTGCTCACGACCCCGAGCGTCAGCATCCGGGCGTCCGAGATCGACATCAACCTGGCCGACGAAACCGGAACGCTGCGCGATGTCGAGATGCGTTCGGAGACCCTCGGCTTCTCCTTGAGCGGCGAGACGATTCAGAAGAGCGAGGGGCAGAAGTACCATATCGAGAACGGTACGTTCACGACCTGCAACTGCGACGATCCCGAGGATGCGGTGCCGTGGAGCGTTGCCGGCGACACCCTCGATGTGGATCTCGAAGGCTATGCCGAGGTCTCGGGCGGTCGCTTTCGCATCAAGGACATCCCCCTTCTCTACATCCCGCGTGCGGCGTTTCCCGCCAGTCAGGACCGCCGCACCGGATTGCTTCTGCCGCGTGTCGGCTTCTCCAACCGTCGCGGACTGCAACTCTTGCAGCCGTTCTACTGGGCCATCAACAAGAGTCAGGACGCCACCCTGAGCCTCGATGTAGAGACGGCCCAGCGAGTCGGGGTGGTCGCAGAGCATCGCTACGCGATCGACCGAATATCGGGCGGCGGCATGCAGGTCATGTACTTCAACGAGGCGATGCGCGGTCGGGCGACCGAAGTCTCGATCCCGGGCTCGGACGAGGTGAACGTCCCCGAAAACCGCTGGGGCGTCGTCGGGCAACACTCGTACGCGGTAGGCAACGGTCAGGTGTACGCCGACCTTCTCTTGGTCGGCGACGATGTCTTCTTGCGCGAGATCAATACATTTACCCTCGAAGAATCCGAGGACGTCACTCTGCGGACGCGGCCCTTCACGAGCACGCGAGCCGGCATCATCCAACGATGGTCGCGCGGTTATGGGCAGGTCGAAGGCATCTTTCACCAGAACCTGGTCGGCGACGAGGCCTACGTGCTGCAGAATACGCCGCGATCGGTTGCCACCGCCCAGACCCAACTCGGTTGGGGACTTCTCGGGGTGGTCGATTCGAGTATCGTCAGCTTCGAGCGGTCGAAGGGCATCACCGGGGTGCGCTTCGACTTGTCGCCGCGCTTGGAGTATCGACTGCCGCTCGGCGACGTACTCGACGGTGCGGTCTCGACGACCTTTCGAGAGACGGCCTACGTGTTGACCCAGGACCAGATGTTCGGAGGCTTCAACGGCGAAGCGAGCGGTCCCTCCGCCAACACCCTGATCGATCTCCCCGACACCAGCAGCCGCGAAGCATTCGAGGTTCGCGGCCGGGTGGCGACCGGCCTCGCCCGGGTGTTCGACTTCCCGCACTTTGGATTGGCGAAGCTGAAGCACACCATCGAACCGGCTCTCGAGTATCTCTACATCCCTTCGGTCAACCAGGACGACCAGCCGGTGTTCGACGGCGACGACCGCCTGGCCGCTCGCAACGTACTGAGCTATGGCTTCTCCAGTCGTTTGCTGGGCAAGCGTCGTGCCGGAGCCGACAGTGATGACGACGGCGACTCGGTCTTCGAAGTGGCGCGACTGTCGTTGGTGCAGAGCTACGACTTTCGGGGAGAAGTGCCGCAGGCGGGCGATACCGACGCGCGCAACAACTTCTCGGATCTGGATTTCACCATGCGGGTCAACGGTGGAGCAGGCACCTCTCTGCGCCTCGAGTCCACCTATGACGCCGAGCGGGCGGACGTCACTTCGGCGACCGTCGCTTTGCTGTTGAGCGAGCCCGAGTGGATCTCGTCGGGCTACCGCGTGCTCGACATGCTCCGGCGCTCGACTTTCGCGATCGAGTACCGCTTCATCGCCGACAACAGCGTCCCTGGAACCAGCGCCATCGAGCAGTTCGATGCCAACATGCTGCTGCGATTGACCGACCAGATCGGCTTTCGCTACGCGGGCCGCTACAACATTGCAGCAAGTCGGTTGCTCGGCAACTTCTTCGGAATATCGTACATCTCGGCTTGCGATTGCTGGACCGCGGACTTCGGGATCTCCGACAAATCGAATCCGAACGAAGTATCGTTTCAATTCCAGATGAGTCTGCTCGGGTTCGGATCGACCGAAGGCGGCAGCCGCACCGGGCTACGCCAATAGCCGGAACTCTAAGGGGCTGGCGCGACGGCGGCTTCGATGGCGGCGTAGGGGTCGTCGCCCGATCTCGCTGCTTGGACGACCCAATCGATCGTTCGAGGTAGGTCGCCTGCGAAGCGTCGGAAGACGCTTTCGAACAGCTCGAGGCGGTCGAAATAGACTTGGCGAGCCAGCAGCACGGCGTTGTTGAGTTGGCCGGTAGCGAAGCGTTGGTATTCGTCGGTATGCCAGCTCAGCGCGGCGTATCCGGCGCGGGCGTCGGCGAAAAGGCGGGCGCGTTCGTCTTCGTCGACGCCGTGGGCGTAGGCGGTCTCGATGTCGTCGAGCACGGTGGACAGGAGTCGACCGAACTGTTGGGCATCCCGCCATCGCTCTTCGGCGCGCTCCGCGAGCTCGGCCTCGCCTCTCTCCTCGAAGAAGGCGATCGCACCGCGGTGGCCGACGAAGTTTGCGAACGATTCGTTGAACGCCGCCCGCCCGCTGAAGTAGACGGTCGTGTGCAGGAGCTCGTGAAGGATCGTCTCGACCAGTTCTTCTCGGCTTCGGCGCAATAGGTGCGACAGCAGCGGGTCGTCGAAATAGCCGAGGGTGGAGAAGGCGAGGGCCCGGCGGACATAGGTGTCGTAGCCTTCGTCTTCCAGCGTTGCGGCCAGGCCGAGCGCGGACTCGCGTCGAAAATAGCCGCGGTAGGGAACCGTGCCGACAATTGGGAACCACCACGTGTAGCGCTCCAACTTGTCGCGGTAGGCGGCGCTCACGACGTGTACGACCTGATCCTGGTCGACCGTTGCGATACTCGAGTAACTGCCGCCGACGTCGAGCGCAAGGCGGTTCTCGGCGAACGAGCGGGCGGCGAGGCAGAGCTCCAGCTTGTCGCGGGTGTCCGGGGCGACATCGTCGCCGGCGAGGATGTCCTCAATCGGTTCGCGCCGTGCGAGGATGCGCGCTTCTTCGTACGCCGCGCGGATGACGT